>JBBFMJ010000266.1:0-2933 GCA_037478515.1 Thermoanaerobaculia bacterium | reverse complement strand
CTATCTTGTATACAATAACAAACCTTTTAGAAAAACACACAATCTATCTGAAATCTTAAATTTGTGTATTGAAATAGAAGATGACTTTAAATTGCTCGAAAATGAAAAGATCTATGAGTTAACAATATATTCAACAGAATTAAGATATCCAGAATATTTTTACATCCCCAATATAGAAGAGGCAAAGGAAGCAATATTGCTTGCAGAAAAAACAAAGAATTTTGTTTTAAAAAAATTTAAAGAAAAGGAAATGGAGTTTGACAAATTTATAAAATAAATAAATTTTGGAGGGAAAATGCGTGAAAAACTTTTAAAGATTTTACCAGAGTTTAATTTAATTGAAAATGAAGAACTGAAAGAAAAGACCATTAAGGTCCTTGAAGAAGCCATAAATATTGGTGGCTGGGAAATAGAGGATTTGGATAAAATCCCTTTTACTTTACTTTATGAACCCTGCCCTGCTTCATTTTTAGAGCATACCAGGGCAAATGTCTTATGCTGTATAGCAGTTATGAATGTTTTAAAGGAAATTTATAAAGATAAGGTCAAAATTGACAAAGATATCTTGATTTCAGGGGCAATTTTGCATGATGTAGGAAAACTTCTGGAAATGGAAAAAAAGGATGGAAAAGTTGTAAAAAGTGCCTCTGGAAAACTTTTAAGACACCCTGTCTCTGGCGCCTGCCTTGCCTACAAATATGGAATCCCTGAAAAAATAATACACATAATTGCAAACCATTCCAAGGAAGGGGAAGGAATGAAGAGGACCATTGAAGGAGTAATCCTGCACCATTCTGACTTTACAAACTTTGAAATCTTTTGAGTTTTGGATTTTTTAACTAATTTAGGTTAAAATATTGTAATGTTAGATAATGAAAAAATCCCTCAGCACATTGCCATTATAATGGATGGTAATGGAAGATGGGCAAAGAAAAAGGGGCTTCCAAGGATTGAAGGACATAGGGCTGCCATTGAAGCAGTCAGGTCCACTGTTGAAGCATCTGCAAAACTTAAAATAAAATATCTTTCCCTTTTTGCTTTTTCCACAGAAAACTGGAAAAGGCCAGAAGAAGAGGTATCAGCATTGATGGAACTTTTAAAGATTTATCTGGATAAGGAACTGGAAACTATGCAAAAAAATAATATTTCTTTTAACTACATTGGAAGAATAAAAGAGCTGGACGGAGAAGTTCAAAAAAAACTTCAACACACAAGGGAAGGGACAAAAAATAACACTGGATTAAAACTTTACCTGGCTTTAAACTATTCCGGAAGGGCAGAAATTATTGATGCAGTAAAAAAAATTCTTCAAAACCCTCCAGAAAAAATAGAGGAAGGGATTTTTTCAAATTATTTATATGACCCTGAGCTTCCAGAACCAGACCTTCTAATAAGGACCAGTGGGGAGATGAGGATTTCAAATTTTTTTTTATGGCAGATTGCCTATACTGAAATCTATGTAACAGAAGTCCTCTGGCCAGATTTCAGAGAAAAGCACCTCATTGAAGCAATAAAGGATTTCCAAAAGAGAGAGAGGAGATTTGGTGGCATCTTTTAAAAGGGAAATAACTGCCCTTTTTGGTATCCTTTTAGTTGCCCTTTTTCTTTTTTTCCTTCCACCTGTATATTTTCATTCTTTAGTCCTTTTTATAATTTTTTTAACGGCTCTGGAAATTTCCTTTCTTTTTTTCTCAGATTTTTTAATTTTTAAGATTTTTTTGCCATTATTCTCCTTAAACTGGGCTTACTTTTACTTTTTTCCTGAATTCTTTATAAAATATCTTCTCCCCCTCAATTTAATAATCCCCCTCCTGCTTATTCTAATTAAAAAGCCAGATTCTTCCACAAGGGCTCTTCAACTCTTTGGAGCCATTTCAATACCCATACTCACTGGTTATTTTGGGGGTAGCCTGGCTTATCTTAGAACTCTGGAAGGGGAAAAAAAGGGTTTGCTTTACATAATTTATATTTTAACGCTGGTCTGGATAAGCGATTCCCTTGCCTATTATATTGGTAAAAACTTTGGCAAAAGAAAAATAGCCCCAAATATAAGCCCAAACAAAACCGTAGAGGGAACAATTTCACTCTTTTTAGGAGCCATTATAATTACCTTTATTTTTTTTAATTTCTCTGCAAAAAATTTATTATTAGGTCTTTTTATGGGTTTTGCTTCCTTTTTTGGAGACCTTTTTCAAAGTTATGCAAAGAGAACTTTAAACATCAAAGACAGTGGAAGTTTTTTCCCCGGGCATGGGGGCTTCTGGGACAGGACAGATAGTTTGTTTTTTTCCAGTTATATTTTTTATCTATTTAAAACAATTTTATGAAAAGAATACTCCTTTTAGGTTCCACAGGTTCTATTGGCGAAAGCACCCTGGAAGTTATCTCAAAATTTAGAGATAAATTTAATTTAACAGGAATAGTGGCAGGGAAAAATATAAAAAAACTTAAAGAACAAATTAAAAATTTTAATGTCAAATATGTTGGAATAAGGGATAAAGGGGACCTGAAAGTTTTAAAAAAAGAATTTCCAGAGGTAAAATTTTTTGCTGGTGAAGAAATAATGGAAATGATAAAAGAAGTGCCCTCGGATATTGTGGTGGGAGCAATTGTGGGCTCCTCGGGGCTTCTTCCTTCCTACAAGGCACTGGAAGAAGGAAAAGACCTTGCCCTGGCAAACAAAGAAGCCCTGGTGATGGCCGGAAAATTCTTTAATAAAATGGCAAAGGAAAAGAGAAAAAGGATAATCCCAATTGATTCAGAGCACTCTGCAATCCATCAGGCATTGAGGGCAGGAAAAAAGAGAGAAGTAAAACGGTTAATCCTGACCTGTTCAGGGGGTCCTTTCTGGAAATGGGAAAAAAAGGATTTTTCTAAAATTACCTTAAAGGACGCCTTAAAACACCCCACTTGGAGTATGGGAAAAAAAATTA
>JBBFMJ010000265.1:0-2944 GCA_037478515.1 Thermoanaerobaculia bacterium | reverse complement strand
CTTCATATTCAATTGTGTAATTATTTTTTAACTTTTTAAGAAACTCTTTCCCTTTTTCCTTTTCCCTGCCCAGAAGGTTTACCTTTTCCCCTTTATCCTTTTCAAGGTTATAAAGTTCCATCTTTGGAAGGTAGATGAATTTATACTTTCCATCAAAAATGCCAAAGGGAGTTGCCCAGCCAAAACTCTGGGAAGGAAGAAAGGTCTCAAAATAAAAATCCCTTTTTCCTAAATTTTTCAAAAGGGATATCCCATCAATTGTTTTTGGGGCATCTATTTTTAAATAATCCAGAATGGTGGGGAAAATATCTATCAGAAGGACCGGTTCTTCAAAGACCATTCCACCCTTTTCTGGAAATTTTATAATCAGTGGAACCTTTAAAACTGCCTCATAAAGAAAAATCCCGTGCGTTTCTTCTCCATGCTCTCCTAAGGATTCCCCGTGGTCCCCTGCAATTACCACAATCCCTCCCCTCTTTTGAAGGAATTTTTCCACCAGGGCCTTTACAGAAATATCCATAAAATAGATTTCCTGGGCATAGGTGCTAAAATTTTGAGGGCTTTCGGGATGGCTTAGGTAAGGATAATGGGGGTCAAAAAAATGGACCCACAAAAAGAGTTTTTCCCCTTTGAAATTTTCCAGAAATTCCAGTGCCCTTTTTGAAGTATCCCTGGCACCCCTTTCCTGCATTTCAAAATCCTTCCTGTCATAATTTTCAAGCATTTCATCATCATAGATATCAAAACCTTTATTTAAATTAAAGGAACTGTTTAAGACAAAGGAGGAGACAAAGGCAGCATTAAAGTAGCCATTTTTTTTTAAAATTTCCTGAAGGGTTAATACTTCATTTTTTAATTTATAGGAACTATTATTTCTAACCTTATGGTTTTTTGGATAAAGGCCTGTCAGGATTGAAGTATGGGCAGGCAGTGTAAGCGGAACAGGGGTTCTACAATTTTTAAAATTAAAGCTTTTTTGAGAAAAAGAGTAAAGAAAGGGTGAGTACTCTCTGGTAATGTAATCAGCCCTGGTGGTATCCAGGGTTATAAGAAGGATATCCTTTGAAGATAAAAGGGAAAATAGCAAAAAAAATAGCAACATTTAAACAATTTTAACATAAAAACTTACAATTTGATAAAATAAAGAGATGGAAAAGTACTATCAAATAAGGGACCCCATCCATGGATATATCTCATTGAATTCCCTGGAATATGAAATAATAAATACTGAAGCCTTTCAGCGTTTAAGATACATAAGGCAGCTGGGACTGACAGACCTGGTTTATCCTGGGGCAACCCACAACAGATTTTCCCATTCCTTAGGGGTAATGCACCTGGCTGAAAGGATTTTAAGACAAATCTTTTCAAAAGTAGAACTTTTAAATTTTCCTGAAAATAAAAAGGAACAGATAATTAAAATTATGCGCCTTGCAGGGCTTCTTCACGATTTGGGCCATCCCCCTTTCAGCCATGCTCTGGAAAATTTTTTTGAAGGAAATTTAACCCACGAGGAAATGACAAAAAAAATTATAGAGGAAACAGAAATAGGAGAAATAATAACCAAGGAGGGCAAAAGGTATGGCATATCCCTTTTGGATATTTTTAATATTCTATCTTCAAACCCTTCCAAAGAACTTTCTTTTTTAAAAGCAATTTTATCTTCAGAACTGGACATAGATAAAATGGATTATCTTATGAGAGATTCCCTCTATTGTGGTGTCAGGTATGGTATCTTTGACCTGGAACGGCTTCTTTATACAATAACTTTAATTCCTATGGAGGAAAGTTTTTATTTGGGTGTGGAAGAAAACGGCTTGCATGCCCTGGAGGCCTTTGTCCTGGCAAGGTATTATATGTTTTCGCAGGTCTATTTTAATCCAACTTCCAAGGTTTTAGAGCTACATCTTTCAAATTTTTTCAATGACAAAAAAATATTCTGGCCCTCGGATGTAAAAAAGTTCCTTTCCCTGGATGACAACTGGGTATTCTATACTTTAAAACAAAACCGAGACCACCCGGATTCCAGAGCAGTGCTCACTCACAAACACTATCCCTTGATTTATGAGACACAGGAACATCTGGAAGAAAGGGAAGAAAAAGAATTTGTGGATTTGATAAATAGATTTTATAAAGAAAAACCAGACCTTAAAATCTTTGTATCCCTGGCAACCAAGGACCCTCACCATTTTTCAAAATCCAATATCTATTTAAAGGATATTTATGGGAAGGTCTGGAATGTGGAAAAAAAGTCCTCTTTCCTTTCCCATTTAAAAAAGATAAACCAGTACAGAGTATACTCTCTTTCAAAAGATGAAAAGGAAGTCAGAGATTGGTTTAATAAAAATTTAAATTAAATATGCAGGAAATAACCTTTATAGATGAAGCAGTGATTTTTGTGGAAGGAGGAAAGGGGGGAAATGGCTGCGTTGCCTTTGACAGGCAGAAATATAGACCCAAAGGAGGACCCTCTGGAGGGGATGGAGGGGATGGGGGCTCAGTCCTGCTCAAAGCCACTTCCCGTTTTAATACTCTTTACCATTTCAAAAAATACCCTCACCACAGGGCAGAAAAAGGAAAGCCAGGGCAGGGAAGTAATAAAAAGGGAGCAAAAGGCAAAGACCTTATCCTGGAAGTCCCCATTGGTACCATTGTTTATGATATGGAAGAAGAGAAAATTTTGGGGGAACTTTTAAAGGAAGGAGATTATTTAGTAATTGCAAAGGGTGGAAAGGGAGGCAAGGGAAATGCCTCCTTTAAAAGTTCAAAAAATCAAACTCCCAGATTTGCCCAGCCAGGCAAAGAAGGGGAAAAGAGGAAGGTTAAACTGGAACTTAAAATCCTCTCCAATGTAGGTATAATAGGAATGCCCAATGCTGGAAAATCCACCCTCTTGGCTAGGCTAACCAATGCAAAACCGAAGATAGCCCCGTATCCATTTACAACG
>JBBFMJ010000264.1:0-2965 GCA_037478515.1 Thermoanaerobaculia bacterium | reverse complement strand
CCAGTGCAAGGTTTAATAAACAATACAAAATATTTCTCTCATTTCCCAAATTTTCTGTTATCTTCAAAGATTCAATGAGATAGTTTTCAGCCTGCTGATGGTTTCCCCTCTGACTGTAAATTATACTTATATCATTTAAAAAATTGGAAATAGATTCTTTATCCCCCTCTTTTTTTGCAAATTCTAGTGCTTCCAGTTTAATTTTTAATGCCTCTGAAAAATTTCCCATCAAAAAAAGGATATTCCCTTTTTCATTCAAAGCATTTGCAATTTTTGTTCCAGAACCCGATTTTCTTCCATAATACAAAGCTTCTTCAAAAAAATCCAGAGCATTTTGAAGCTGTCTTAAATTTCTATTAGCCATTCCACAAAAATATGCAGATAAGGAGCAAAATTCATAATAATTGTTTTCTTTAGAAATTTTTAGTCCCTGATAGGCTTCCTTAAGACAGAGATCGTACTGGCTTGTCAAAAAATAGGAGCGAGCCAGAGAAATACGGGCAAGGGTCTCATATTCTTTATGCCTTAAATCCCTTGCAATTAAAAGAGCATCGGAATAAGGAATAATACCTTCTCCACCCCTTCCACTTTTATATAAAGCCTCGCCTAACTTTATATTTATTTGAAATTTCAATATATTTGATTCATAGGAATCATATCCCATCATCAATCCCAGGGACTTTCTGAGGATTTCCTCTGCCCCTGAAAAATTATTTTTTTCTATTAAATTTATACCCTCCTTAAACAATTTTTCAGCTTCTTTCAACTTCTCCCAACCTTCAATTTTTTCTTCTGGAAAAGTTTGAAAACTAATAATTATAAGAAATAAATATAAATAAAACTTACCCACGATAAAAAAATAACACAGCCCATAGGCAATTGCAAATGGAATTCATAACCCTTTTTGAGGATATTTCTATAAAAAGCACAAAAAAATTAATTTTTAAAGTATAATATTAAGATATGGAAAAAATATTAGATCAAGAAAGCGTAAGATGGGAAAAGTTTTTAAAACTTAAAAGTTTGGGGATTGACACTTATCCGCACAAGTTCCAGACCACCCATACCCTTGAAGAAATCCAGAAAAATTACAAAGAAATGGATTCTGAAAAATTAAACAAAGATCCTGTAAATTTAAAAGCAGCGGGAAGAATTCTGGCAATAAGGGAACATGGAAAGGCATGTTTTATGGACCTTTCTGATGGCTACTTCAAAGTGCAAATTTATTTTAAAAGAGATCAAAATCCAAGTTTATGGGAATGGATAAATCTTCTGGATTTAGGAGACTTTCTGGGAGTTGAAGGAAAATTATTCAAAACAAGAACTGGGGAACTTACCATTCTGGTAGAGGATGCCAAATTTTTGGCAAAGTGTTTTAAGGTTCCTCCTGAAAAATACCACGGATTTAGGGATCCTGAACTCAGGCACAGGAAAAGATATCTGGATTTGCTTTCCAATCCCGAAATAAAGGAAATTTTTTATAAAAGAGCCAAAATAATTCAAAAAATGAGGGATTTTTTAAATGAAAAGGGTTTTCTCGAAGTAGAAACTCCCGTGCTTCAAACAATCCCAGGAGGAGCAGAAGCAAAACCCTTCAAAACATACCATAATGCCCTGGATTTAAACCTTTATTTAAGGATTGCCCCTGAACTTTATCTAAAAAGATTGGTGGTGGGGGGAATTGACAGGGTCTATGAAATTTCAAAAAATTTTAGGAATGAAGGAATTTCTTCAAAACACAATCCCGAATTTACCATGCTGGAATTTTATCTTGCCTACGCTGACTATGAAGACCTTATGATCTTAACAGAAGAACTCATTCTTTACCTTGCAGAAAAGGTATTGGGTGATACAAAAATTAACTATCAGGGGAAAGAGATTTCCTTAAAAACACCTTTTAAAAGAATTAAGGTTCTGGATGCCTTAAAGGAGTGTTTGCCAGATGATATTGACATAAGGGACAAAGCAAGTATTCTCAATTATTTAAGAAAAAGGGGCTTTGAAGTGGAAGATAAAAATTTAGAAGAGATCTGGATGGATGCTATTGACTGTCTCTATTCTTCCAATTTTATAAATCCTACCTTTCTGATTGATTTTCCAGAGGAAATTTCTCCCCTTGCAAAGGGCACAGGAGATGGTTTTGTTCATCGTTTTGAACTATACCTTGGAGGAATGGAAATTGCAAATGCTTATTGTGAGCTAAATGATGCCAGACAGCAAAAAATACGTTTTGAAAAACAGGTAGAAGGGAAAAAAGACAAAGAAGTGGATTGGGATTACATAGAAGCTCTGGAATATGGACTTCCCCCCACTGCTGGGGAAGGGATTGGGATTGACCGATTGACAATGATATTTACCGATCAGGCATCCATTAGGGAAGTTATTCTCTTTCCTCTCTTGAAACCAAAAAAGAATGAACCTTTACCTTAGTTTAAAACTGCTATTTTCTTTTAAAAGAAAGACCTTCCATTCCTTTTTTCTGATCCTCTCTGTGATAGGCATCTTTCTTGGGGTTTTATCCCTTCTTTTGATTATCTCCTTTATGGAAAGTGCTCAAAGGAAAATAAGAGAAAACTATCTCAAAAGAGAGCCCCATATAACTTTAAGTCCCATATCGGGAATGTTTTTTAATGAAGATAAAAACCTTGAAAAAAAATTAAATTCTTTAAAAGAAAATTTTAAAATGGAAAAGGTGCTAACAGTCAATGGTTTTTACAGGGATTTTAAAGGAAAAATAACTGGAAAAGATACAGTGGATAAAATAGAACTGCCAATTGGTGAAAAAGGGCAAACCCTTTGCTTTACAATTCCAGAAATAACCTTAAGCCCCTTTGGACCTACATTAAAAAAAATTTGCCTAAAAAAAGAAAAAGAAGGAAAGGAGATTTTAGTTCCCTTAAAACAACTTCAGACCCTAATGGATAAAGAAAAAAAAATATCCTTTTACCATATCTATCTTGAAAAT
>JBBFMJ010000263.1:0-2986 GCA_037478515.1 Thermoanaerobaculia bacterium | reverse complement strand
TAGAAAAAAATTACTTTGATATTGCTGAAGCTTTGATCAGAGCAGGAGCCAGTTTGGATGAGCAAGACAGAGATGGAAATACCGCTTTAATTTTGGCAATCAATAAAAATTCATACTTGGCTGAATTGCTTTTAGAAAATTTTGCCAATCCCCTAATAAGAAATAATGCTGGTAAAAATGCTTATGATATATGCTTTTATAAAAATGGTATTCTAAAGCACTATATGATATTTTACCTTTCTTTTATTTCTAAAAATGAAGAAGAATTTAATGAGGGCTTGAGAAATCTAAATTTTGATAGAGAAGACCTAAATATTTCTATAACTTATTTTTTAGGCAAATGTGATCATTACAGACTCAAGTATTTAATGAAGTTTTTTATTTGATCTAAATTTGAAAGGAAAAATGATAAAAGATAAGGGATTTTTATGATAAAATATTAAAAAATTTAAAGGAGATTTTTATGGAATCAGTTGCACAGGGAATTTTTTGTGGAAGGATCTTAAATGATTTTTTGTACCCTTATCCAGCCCTTTCAGATGAAGAAAGGGAAACAGTTAAATTTTTAATTGAGTCATTTAGAAAGTTTGCAAAAGAATACATAAAGCCAGAAGAAATTGAAAAGGAAAAGAAAATTCCAAAGGAAGTTATAAAAGGTCTGGGGGAAATGGGGATTTTAGGTATGACAATTCCAGAGGAATATGGTGGATATGGTTTTACCACTGCTCAATATTGCAGGGTTATGGAAGAGATGACCAGGGTTTGTAATTCCACAGCAATACTGGTTGGTGCCCACCAGTCCATTGGGTATAAGGGGATTGTGATTGCAGGGTCAGAGGAACAAAAGAAAAAATATTTGCCACCTTTAGCAACGGGTGAAAAAATTGCTGCCTTTGCACTAACAGAACCTGAAGCGGGCTCAGATGCCTCCTCAGTCAAAACTCAAGCAAAATATGACCCTGAAAAAAAGGGTTATTTTTTAAATGGAACAAAACAATGGATTACAAATGGTGGAATTGCAGATATTGTAACAACCCTTGCTAAGACAGGTGAAGATATAGGGCTTACTGCCTTTATTGTAAACACAAATTCCAGTGGTTTTTCCATTGGAAAAGAAGAAAAAAAATTGGGCCTTAAAGGTTCCTCAACTGCACAGCTTATTTATGAAAATTTATTTGTCCCAGAAGAAGATGTATTAGGTAGAAAGGGGAGAGGATTTTTAATTTTTATGCAGGTCTTGGATTCTGGAAGATTGGGGCTTGCTGCCTCCTGCCTGGGTGGTTGTAAGGAAATGATAAAACAGGCAACGGTTTTTGCAAACAACAGAAAACAATTTGGGCAAAAAATTGGTGAGTTTGAAATGATTAGAAGAAAATTTGGCAAAATGGCTTCTTATACCTATGGTGCTGAATCAATGGCTTACCTTGCAGCAGGGCAGGCAGGGAAGGTTTTAAAAGATTTTGCCACAGAATCAGCTCTCTGTAAATTTTATATCACTGAAATTTTATGGGAAGTTATAAATGATGCCTTACAGGTGGCTGGTGGAAATGGTTATATGGAAGAGTATCCCTTTGAAAGATATTTAAGGGATTCCAGGATAAATTTGATATTTGAAGGGACCAATGAAGTCACGAGGATGTATGGGGCACAGACAGGTTTGAGAACTGTTTCCAAATTTAAAGATTTTCCAGAAAAACCAGATGAAATTTCCTGGGCTTGCCCAGAACTTAAAGAAGAAGCAGAGGAGGTCTCAAAACTGGTCTTTGAGTTTGGAATAAGAAATAGAAAATTTTTGGAAAAGGCAGGGGCAGATTTAAGGCAGTATGAATATGAGTTGGAAAGAATTGCAAATTGTGCCTCCTCGCTTTATGCCTGCCTTGCAACCCTTTCCAGGACAAAAGAGGAAGTAAAGCAAAAACCAGAGGCAGTTTTATACGCAAAAACTTTTCTTACCTTTGAAATCCAGAGGGTAAAAAATATTTTAAGTTATAATCCTTCAAAGATTGACAATTTATGCACAGAAGTTTCTTCTGATATTTATAAAAAAGAAGAATATCCCTTTGATAGGTGGGAGATTTAAACTTGATACCAGAGCTTTCTGTGGTAATGCCTGCTTACAATGAAGAAGAAGGAATAGAAGAAGTTGTAAAGGAAAGCTCAGAAGTTTTAGATAAAATCTGTGAGAACTGGGAACTTATAATTGTAAATGATGGCTCCAGGGACAGGACAGAAGAAATTTTAAGAAAACTTGAAGGGGAAGTAAAAAATTTAAAAATTGTCTCTTACTATCCCAATAAGGGCTATGCCAATGCTTTAAGGGAAGGTTTTAAAGTGGCAAAATATTCTTTTATTTTTTATACCGATGCAGATGGACAGTTTGATCTGACAGAGATAAAAAATTATTTCCCCTTGATCTATGAAAATGATATGGTTGTGGGCTATAGAATAAAAAGAAATGATCCCCTTATAAGGAAGTTTACTTCAAAGGTATACAATTTAATGCAAAAGTTTTATCTTGGAATAAAGGTAAAGGATATAAACTGTGCCTTTAAAATTTTTAAAGCAGGTTTTTTAAAGGGAATTCCACTTAAATCAGAGCACTTTTTAATTGATGCTGAGTTTTTTTTAAGGGCAAAGGAGAAAGGAGCAAGGTATGTGGAGGTCCCTGTTTCCCATAGAAAAAGGAGGAAAGGTGGCTCCACAGTAAAATTTAACACAATTTTTCAAACCTTGAAAGAGATGAGAAGATTAAAAAGGAGGGCTTGATGAATATAATTTTCAGGTGGGCAATTTTGGCTTTTTCAATTTTTTTAGTGGAAAGGTTGCTTGAAGGCATAGAAGCAAAGGAAAAGGGCTGGTATGTTTATGTGATAATGGCACTCATTATGGCACTTTTGAATATTTTTTTGAAGCCAGTTTTAAAGTTTCTGTCCTGCCCCCTTATAATTTTAACCCTTGGTTTGTTTTCTTTGGTAATAAATGCCTT
>JBBFMJ010000262.1:0-3001 GCA_037478515.1 Thermoanaerobaculia bacterium | reverse complement strand
CTCTAAAACAACAACATTTACCGCTTGAAGCCCTTTGTCTGTGTTGACTACCTCAAAAGATACCTTTTGATCTTTCTTTAGTGTTTTAAAACCCTTTGACTGAATTGATGAAAAATGGACAAAAAGATTTTCTCCATTTTCCTGGACGATAAAGCCATAGCCCTTCTCGTCCGAAAACCACTTAACTGTACCTTTTGGCATACTACTAAAATCCTTTCTTTTTAAAATCAATGGTAATCATTTCTTTTTAAAGAAAGAGAACCATCTTATTAGATTAACACAATTATTTTTAAAAGTCAAATAAAGGCAAAATTAAAAGATAATGTATTTCATTTTTTTGCTTACAGAAAAGGAATTTTTCAATAAAAGATTGTAAAGAAAAGCCCTTCCTCTCTTTATTGCTTCAATCAATTCATAACCTTTGGAAATATAGGAAAGGATTGCCGAAGACAGAATACAACCAGTCCCGTGGAATTCGCCTTTAATCCTTTTTCCCTTAAACACTTTCATTTTTTTTCCATCAAAAAAAATATCCTCTATTTCTTTTCCCTTCTTATGCCCACCTTTTAAAAGTAAAGGCACCTTAAACTTTTCATAAAATTTCTCTGCAAGTTTGAAATTATCCTTTTCCTTCTCCCCCAGCAGAGCCATTGCCTCATCTAAATTTGGAGTGATTAAATTGCACAAGGGTATAAGCTTTTCTTTTAGGGCTTCTTTTGTGTTTTCTAAGAAAAGATTGTATCCAGAGGTAGAAATAAGGACTGGGTCCAGCAGAAAAAAAATATCCCTCCTCCTTTTGAAAAATCTATGAATTACTTCCACTGTCTTTCTATTTGGAACCATCCCAACCTTTGCCCCAACTATATTAAAATCCTCTTCCAGTGCTTTGAGCTGCTTTTCAATTTCCTCTGGGGGCACTGGATATATTGAAAAAACACCTCTGGAATTTTGAGCAGTTATTCCAGTTAAGACAGAAAGTCCCTTTACCCTTAATTTAAAAAATGTCTTTATATCTGCCTGAATCCCTGCGCCAGCAGAAGAATCAGAACCAGCAATGGTCAGCACAAAATTCATATAAATATTTTAGCATTGAAAATAAATCTAAGGGTAGTTTTATAAAATAAAAAAAATTTATAAGGCAAGCAAAAACATTAAAAAAATTTTTTCAAGAAAGTTACTAATGATGGAAAATTTTTGCTGATTTTTATTCTCAGGAATGTCCTACTATGATGAACGCATTAAAACTATAGTACATAAATTTAAATCAGTCAAGATTCAAGGCCTTACCCCATTAATTTAAGAAAATTAGATAACAAAATGAATATATGATAAAATGTTTGATATTTTTTAGGAGGTATCTATGGTAGTATCACTTACAGGAAGTAATTTAAAAATTGAAGATGTGGTGAAGGTGGCAAGGGAAAATGAAAGGGTAGAGCTTTCACCCGATGCCATTGAAAGGATCAAAAAATGTAGAAATTTTTTAGAAGATAAAATAAAACAGGGGGAAATAATGTATGGAGTAAATACTGGAATTGGAGAACTTGCCTCTGTGGCACTTCCCCCTGATAAAATTAAAGAATTTCAAAAATATTTAATTTATAACCATGCAGCAGGAATAGGCGACCCAGCCCCAATAGAACATGTAAGGGCTGCAATGGTTTCAAGGGTTAATGTCCATGCAAAGGGTTATTCTGGTATTAGACTGGAAGTTACCCAGGCCTTAATAGATATGCTCAACAAAGGGGTAACCCCTGTGGTTTGTACCCATGGAAGTGTGGGCGCTTGTGGAGACCTATCCCCAATGAGCCAGATTGCACTATGCCTTCTTGGTGAAGGGGAAGCATTTTATGGAGGTAAAAGATATCCAACCGCCAAGGCATTTGAAATGGCAGGCATAAAACCCATTGTCTTTGAAGCAAGGGATGGTTTGGGAACAATAAACGGTTCAAATTTCCTTTCAGGAATGAGCTATTTGCTTCTTTATGATGCTGAAAGATGGGTTGCGCAAGCAGAAATTGCAGCAGCAATGACCTTGGAAGCCCTTATGGCAAATATGAAGCCCTATAATGTGAAACTCCATGAGCTCAGGGGTTTTTCTGGGGCTATAAAGTGTTCTAAAAACTTGCTTAAAATAATGGATGGCTCTGACTTGCTCACTGGAAAAATGAAGGTAAAGGTTCAGGATGCTTATTCTATGAGGTCCACTCCACAGGTAATAGGGGCTTTAAGGGATGCCTTAAAATGGGCAAGGGAGCAATGTGAAATAGAACTAAATGGAGTTGGGGACAATCCAATATTCTTAGCAGATGAAAAAATTGTACTAACTGGTGCAAACTTTCAGGGAACCCCCGTTTCCCTTCCAATGGATATGGTTGGGGCTGGAATCTGTATGGTTTGTGTTCTTTCTGAAAGGCGTCTTAACCGACTTCTAAACCCTGCTCTATCAGTTGGGCTTCCACCATTTTTAACAAAAGGTGCAGGGATGTTTTCTGGTTTTATGCTTTCACAATACACTGCCGATATGCTAATAGTTGAGCAAAGAATAAATTCAACACCTGCTTCAATTCAATCAATACCTGCTGCAGCAGACCAGGAGGACTTTGTCTCTATGGGTATGAATACTGCCTTAAAAAATAATTTAATTTTAAAAAATGCCTATGGCGTTTTAGGGATTGAATTTATGGCTGCAGCCCAGGCACTGGATTTCAGGGATTATAATTTTGGCAAAGGAACAAAGGTGGCTCATTCTGTTATAAGAAAATATGTTCCCCATCTGGAAGAAGACAGACCCTTGTTCTATGACCATAATAAAATGAAGGAACTGGTCCAGTCCTGTGAAATTCTGGAAGCAGTGGAAAATATTGTGGGGAAATTTGAAAGTTCCTGGGAATGATATTTTTTTTAATACTTTTTTTATAATGGTTGTTTTTCCTGTCCCTGAAGGAGCAGAGACCACAAAAATATTTCCTGTTTTCATATTAATATAATGTTATGGGAA
>JBBFMJ010000261.1:0-3036 GCA_037478515.1 Thermoanaerobaculia bacterium | reverse complement strand
GATTAAAGGGGATAGAAAGCCAGATTTTTCAAAGAAATTTTAACCTATGGGAAATTATAAAATTTTAGACCACACTGCTGACTTAAAGATGGAATTTTCAGGGGAAAATTTTGAGGATTTTTTAAATTCCTGTGCAGAAGGACTCTCAAATTATTTATATGAAAGAAAGGGGGAAAAAAATAGTTTTACTTACAAAAGAACCTTTGATGGAACAGATAAAACAGAATTTATAGTATCCTTTTTAAATGAGCTTCTTTATTTAATGCAACAAAAGAGGTTCATTCCATCAAATATTTTACTCAAGGAAGAAAAAGGGAAATATGTTGTTTATTTTAAAGGGGAAAAGGCAAGTTTAAAGCCCCTTTCAGAGATAAAGGCAGCCACCTTTCATAATTTAAAAATAGAAGAGGAAAGGAATATTTTAAAGGCAGAAGTTACTTTTGATTTATAGGAGGGTCTATGGAACTTAAAAAAATAAATGATTTTTTATGGGAAATTTCACCGGCAGGAGAAATGAAGGTTCCAGGAAGGATATATGCTTCCTTAAAACTTCTGGAAAAGATAAGGGAAGATGATAGTTTAAAGCAGGTTGCCAATGTGGCAACCCTTCCTGGTATTGTTGGATTTTCTCTGGCAATGCCTGATATACATGCAGGGTACGGTTTTTCCATTGGAGGAGTTGCTGCCATGGATGTGGAGGAAGGGGTTGTCTCCCCCGGAGGAGTGGGATATGATATCAACTGTGGTGTTAGGCTGGCAAAGACAAACTTAAAATATGATGAAATAAAGGATAAAATTGAAAAAATTGTAGCAAAGATGTTTGCCACTATCCCTTCTGGAGTTGGCTCCCACGGGGCAATTCCAAAACTTTCCAAAGAAAATTTAAAGGAAGTTTTAGTTAAAGGTTCAAAGTGGGCAGTGGAAAAGGGATATGGAAAGGGGGAAGACATTGAACTTACAGAGGAAAGGGGTGCCTTTGATGGGGCAGACCCTGATGCCATATCCAAGAGGGCTTATGAAAGAGGACAGGACCAGTTGGGAACAGTGGGCTCAGGAAACCACTTTGTGGAACTATCTGTGGTAGAAGAGATATACCTTCCAGAAGTGGCTGAAAAGATGGGTATATTTTTGGGACAGGTGGTGGTTTTTATTCATTCTGGTTCCAGGGGGCTGGGATATCAAGTTTGTGATGATTATTTAAGGATTTTAGGTGGTGCTACATCTAAATATGGAATAAAGCTTCCAGACAGGCAACTTGCCTGTGTTCCCATTAAAAGTCCTGAGGGAAAGCAGTATATTGGGGCAATGAAGGCAGCTGCAAACTTTGCCTGGGCAAATAGACAAATCTTAATGGCGCTTACAGAAAGGGCAATTATGGAAGCACTCTCAATTTCACCAAAAAATTTAGGTTTTCAACTGATATATGACTTGGCACACAATATTGCAAAGTTTGAAGAGCACACCTTTGGAGGGAAAAAAGTTAAGGTTCTGGTCCACAGGAAGGGTGCCACCAGGGCTTTTGGACCAGGGAGAGCAGAAATTCCTGCAAAATACAGGCAGATAGGTCAGCCAGTCCTCCTCCCGGGGGATATGGGTAGGGCATCTTATTTGCTTGTGGGAACTGAAAAGGCAATGGAGGAGACCTTTGGTTCCTCTGCCCATGGGGCAGGAAGGGTGAAATCCAGGTCCCAAGCAATAAGGGAAGGTTCTTCCAGAAATATTGCCTTTGAACTTAAGGAAAAAAATATAATAGTTATGGCAGAAGGAAAAAAGACCTTACTGGAAGAGATGCCAGAGGCATACAAAGATGTAAATGAAATAGCTTATGTTACAGAAAAATCAGGGATTTCGCTCCGGGTATGCAGGATGAGGCCAGTAGGGGTCATTAAGGGATAAGCAGAAGGAGGACTTATGCAAAAATTTTTATCTTTTTTAATTTTAATCTTAATTCCAGGTTTTTCTTTATCAGAAAACCCAGAAATGAAGAGGGTGAAAGAAGCCATTGAGGAGTTTAAAGGGGCTATAAATTTACCAAACCCTGAAAAAATGGAAGAGATCTGGGCAGAGGATGCAATTTTTATGCCCCAGGGTTTTGAAATCATAAAAGGGAAAAAGGAAATAGTGGAGGTATGGAAAAGAAATATAAAAAGTGGATTCAGGACAAAGGATCAAAGGATAATTGAAATGGAAATTATTGGGGATACCTGTTATGAGGTGGCAACCCACCTCTGGGCAATGGTGAAAGAAGGAGAAGAAATCAAATGGCATTCATCCAAATATGTGCATATATGGAAAAAGCAAAAGGATGGAAAATGGAAACTCCATCTGGATATCTGGAATAGTAATCCTTAATTTAATCAGAGTTGTGGTTTTCTGGAGGCAAAGAAGAGGAATTCTTTATAGAAGTTTCTAAAAAAAACAAAAGATTTTTTTCGTTTATGATATAATTAAATTCAAAAATTAAATCAAAGGATAAAGTATGAGTATTCTGGAAAAAATTAAGAGAAATGAAGCAATAATTGGTATTATAGGTATGGGTTATGTGGGCCTTCCCCTTGCCCTTCTTTCATCCAAGGCGTCCTTCCAAACCTTAGGTTTTGATGTGGATGGAGAAAAGGTAAAGAGTTTAAATTCTGGAAAAAGTTATATAAAACATATAAAGAGTGAAGATATAAAAAAAGCCATAGAAAGCAACTTTAAAGCCACCAGTGATTTTGGTAAACTTTCTAAATGTGATGTTGTTTTAATTTGTGTTCCAACTCCTCTGACAGACCACTTAGAACCTGATATGCAATATATTGAAAAGACAGGTATTGAAATTTCAAAAAATTTAAGAAGAGGACAGCTTATTGTCCTGGAATCCACCACCTATCCAGGTACCACAGAAGAATTTTTGCTTCCCATCCTTGAAAAATCAGGGCTTAAAGCAGGGGTTGATTTCTATCTTGCCTTCAGCCCTGAAAGGGAGGACCCAGGAAATCCAAAATACCATACAAAAATAATTCCCAAAGTTGTAGGTGGTTTAAATGAAGAAAG
>JBBFMJ010000260.1:1335-3044 GCA_037478515.1 Thermoanaerobaculia bacterium | reverse complement strand
CCCTTCCCAGTGGAAGGACCTTCTAAAATACAATGCCTGGATCAAGGATCCCAATTCTTTAGAGCCAGGAAAAGAAATTAAAATTCCCTATGACCTTTTAAAGAAAACCCTTTTAGAGGCAAAAGTTCAAAAGGTTTATGGGGATGTGATGGTTAAGAGCCAGGATGGGTGGCAAAAGGCAGTTGAAAATCAAACTTTAAAACAGAATGATTTTATAAAAACTGGAAAAAATTCCCAGGCAGTTCTGGAAGTTCCAAGGAATAATAATTTACTCATTGAACCGGAGACAGAGATTGCCCTTTCAAAACTAATTGAAAGTCCTTTTGAGAAATCCACAAAAACGACTGTTGAAATCATCAGAGGGAAAATAAAGGCAGTAGTTGGAAAGATATTTGGAAAATCAGAATTTTCTGTAAAAACCCCTTCAGGGGTATCACTTATAAGAGGAACGGAATTTAAAACAAGGGCAGGTGAAGAGGAGACCTATCTTGAAGTTTATGAAGGAAAAGTGGTTGAGGAGAATGAGTTTGGAAGTGTTTTAGTGCCTGAAAATTTTGGAACAAAGGTTGAAAAAGGAAAGGAGCCATTAAAACCAAGGCAGCTTCCCACCCCACCGATTCCAAATCCAGAGGAAACAGAAGTTGTAATTGCATCCAAGGAAGGGGCTTACCTTTCCTGGCAGGAGGTAAAAAATGCAGTGGAATACAGGGTTCAGATTTCAAAGGATAAAGAATTTTTTAATTTAGTTGAAGAGAAAAGTACAAGAGATAATTTCATTGTAATTTCAAATTACTCAGAAGGGATTTATTACTGGAGAGTTATTTCAAAGGATGATGTTGGACTTGAAAGCAAACCCGGGGAAATCAGAACCCTTCTTTTCCCTGAAATAGATTGAAAAAGGCATATCTATCACTGATCTTGGGTTTGGGGTTGGCATTTTTAATTTTACTGCTAACCCCTATAAATATTTTAGATCTTTGGCTTTTTGATACCTTTCAAATCTTAACCCCAAAGATAAAAAATGATGAAATTGTGATATTTGGAATAGATGAAAGGACCTATGAATATTTTAAAATGCAATATCCTCTGGACAGGAAAATTTATGGGGAAGCAATAAGAATCTTAAATGAAGCAGGTGCCAGATATATTGGAGTTGATATACTCTTTGATATTCCAGGTAATGAAGAATCTGATAATTTCCTTAAAAATTCCATCTCCGAAAATGTTTTTTTTGGAACAAGGGTATATTCGCAGGGTGAATTTGTTTTTTTAAAACCCACTCTGATTCTTGGCAATGTAAAACTTGGGTTTACGGAAAATTTTACAGACAGCGATGGGGTTGTGAGAAGATATCTTCCATATTTTGAACTGGATAAAAACCTTTATCCCTCTTTTGCTGAGGTCTTTTTCAAGCCAGAAAAAAAATTTACAAAACCAAGAAAAATGGCTTTTTTAAAAAACTGGAAAGAGGAGATACCGATTTTTCCTTTTTTAAAAATTTTTAAGGATAACAGGGAATATTTAAAAGAAATTGTGAGAGGTAGAATTGTTTTAATTGGAACCACTGATCCCCTTTTACATGATAATGTAAGAATTCCCCATACAAACAATCTTTTTTCTCAAAATAAGGAAATGTGCCCAGGTGTTGTTTTTCAGGCACAGGCAATCCTGAATGCAATGGAAAATTTTCCTTTGAAGGAAATTCCAGG
>JBBFMJ010000260.1:0-1325 GCA_037478515.1 Thermoanaerobaculia bacterium | reverse complement strand
TTTTATCTCAACTCCCTTTTTTTTATTTTTATTTAGAAGAAGGATATCTCTCAGAAAGGGAATAGTAGTTTCGGTATTTGTACTTTTTTTCCTTATTTTAACCTCTTTTATGCTTTACAAATTTTTTGGTTTTTTATTTCCTGCAATTTCATTTTTTGTGCCTTATCTTTCCTATGGAGTAATTTTAGCAGTTAGAAGTTATTATAAAACAGAGAGAAAGTCAAAATATTTAAAGGAAACCTTTGAGCAATATGTAGCACCGCAGATTGTTAAAGAAATACTTCAAAATCCGGAAAAGGTAAATCTTTCTGGAGAGAGAAAATTTGTATCAGTATTAAATCTGGATATAAGGGGTTTTACTTCAATGGTTGCAAATCTGTCTGCTGAAACTTCAGTTTTTATATTAAATGAACTCTTTTCTGCCTGGGTTCCAGAAATAATTGAAAGGGATGGAACGCTGGATAAATTTACCGGGGATGGGCTTATGGCTGTCTTTGGTGCACCTTTAAAGATTGATGATTGTTATGACAGGGCTGTGGAAGCTTCTTTCTCTATTTTGGAAAAGACAAAGGGAAAATGGCAGGAGCTGAGGAAAAAAATTAAGGATTTGCCCGAGGAGATTAAAATTGGAATAGGAATTTCCTCAGGTGAGGTAGTTGCAGGGAATATTGGTTGTAAAAGACATAAGGAATATACTGTAATTGGAGATGCTGCAAACCTGGCAGCTCGCCTTCAGGAACTGACAAAGGAATATAAAAAGGAAATAATAATTGATTCAATTACATATGATTTGACAAAAAAGAAAGAAAAGTTTTCTTTCATAGGGGAGGTAAATATAAGGGGTTTTGAAAAAAAAGTTGCAATTTATTCGAATTTCAATTAAAATTTGTAAATATTTTAAGGAGTTAAAATTATGAAGTATTTTGCAACTATTTTTGTCATATTGTTTTTATCCCCCTTTATTTTTTCAGAGGAAAATTATATATATCAAGCAGAATGGATGGTTAAAATTTCAAATTTTTTAGGATTGGAAAAGTATTTAAAACCCCAGAGAACCTCCATGGACTATAAAGAAATCCTTCAAAAAGGAAAAAATTTACCCCTGCTGGTAAGCTATAAAGATTTTAATTTTTCTGGAATTCTGGATGAAAAATCTACAGAAGAAAAGGGGATTACAAAGACAGAAGGTATATTTTCAAAGGAGATAATTTATGAAGGGAAGGAACCCTTCCTTTTTTATGTGGATGTAAAGGGGAAAGGAAAAGGAAAGCTTTCAACCAGTAAAGAGGAGTTTGGTTTTGAGTTATTTCCCCAGGGAGAATTGA
>JBBFMJ010000259.1:0-3045 GCA_037478515.1 Thermoanaerobaculia bacterium | reverse complement strand
CAAATTTTCAGTTTTGAGGAGAGAATTTTGGCTAATTTATTTTTATTCATAAACTAATCTTCCACATCCTTCATAGAGAGTCCTAACTTTTTTGTATCCCTGTCAATCCTTATTATCCTAACTTTAACTTTTTCCCCAACCTTGAACATCCTTTCAACCCTCTGGTTTGGTGCCTTTGGAATTTCGGAGACATGGACAAGTCCTTCCACTCCTTCATCAACCATTACAAAAACCCCAAAATCCGCAATTCTTTTTACAACTCCTTCCAGCACATCAGAAATTTCATGTTTTGAAATAAAATTTTCCCATTCATCGGGTTCTAAATCCTTAATGCTCAAGGAAAGTTTTTGTCTTTGAGGGTCTATGGCAATTATAACTGCTTCCACTTCCATATCTGTTTTTAAAAGCTCCGAAGGATGGTTTAGGGGTTTCCTGGTTATGTCCGATAGATGTACCAGCCCTTCCACCCCTTCTTCCACTTCCACAAAGGCACCAAAATCAGTGATATTTCTGACCTTTCCTTTAATCCTGTCTCCAACCTTATATCTTTGAGCCAGTGTATTCCAGGGATTTTCCCCCACCTGTTTTAAGGAAAGGGAAATTCTCTTCTGGTCTAAATTTACATCCAGAACCACCACCTCTACTTCATCCCCCACATCCAGCACCTCTTTTGGATTTTTAATTTTTTTCCAGGACATCTCTGTTATATGAAGAAGCCCTTCCACTCCTTCTTCCAGTTCCACAAAAGCACCAAAGGATACCACACTTACCACTTTCCCTTTAACCTTTTTTCCAGGGGGATATTTTTCATATACAAGATTCCAGGGGTCTTCCTTTAATTGTTTCAGCCCTAAGGCAATTTTTTCCTTATCCTTTTCATATTTTATTACCACTGCCTTTATTTTCTGTCCTACCCTTAAAATTTCCTTGGGATGGTTTATCCTTCCCCAACTCATATCCTGAAGGTGTATAAGCCCATCAATTCCACCTAAATCTACAAAAGCGCCATAGTCGGTTAAACTTTTTACCGTTCCATAAACCACTTTTCCTTCTTCAATGGAATCAAGGGTTTCCTTTTTTTTCTTTTCCAGTTCTTCTTCCAGAATTACCTTTCTGGAGACAATTATGTTTTCCTTTTTTCTGTTAAATTTAATAATCTTTACTGAAAATTCCCTGCCTATATATTTATCCAAATTTCTTTTTGTTTTTAAATCCACCTGAGAGGAAGGCATAAAGGCCATAACTCCTAAATCCACTTCCAGTCCGCCTTTTACTCTTTTTAAAACCTTTGCCTTTACCTCTTCTTTATTTTTGAATGCCTTTTCAAGGTTGTTCCAGATTAAGAGTTCTCTGGCTTTTTTTCTTGAAAGGCGAATTATACCTGCTTTATAGTTTGCCTTTTCCACCAATACTTCCACTTCCTGTCCTACCTTCACATCCAGTTTTCCATCCTGATCTTTAAATTCTTCTGTCTTGCAGGTTCCTTCTATTTTAAAACCCACATTTATATAGGTCTCTTCTGGCTCTATTCTTTCTACCACTCCTTTGATTATGGTTCCTGCCGAAGGCAGTTCCAGTGATTCCTGATAGAGTTCCAGTAATTCGTCATTGGGCTTTGAGCCGTGGGTTTCGTCCTGGGAAAACATTAAAAAACCTCCCTAAAAGTATTTTAAATTTAAAAGCTTATTCTATATCATTTTTATATAAAAGTCAATTGATTTTGATTTAATCAGGCATTTTTGACAAATTTATTTTTATGTGTTTAAATAAAATGAAAAAATAATGAAAAAAGGAGGCACTTATGGCTCAGACCAAAGTGACCGTACCTTTTGTAATGAGTTCAAAAGGTAAGAAAAAAATAGTTTCCCTTACTGCTTATGATTACCCTTCTGCCTTCCTTGCTGATGGGGCAGGGGTAGATATAGTACTTGTAGGGGATTCTCTATCAAATGTAATTTTGGGGTATAAAAGCACAATTCCAGTTACTATGGAAGAGATGCTCCATCATACAAAGGCAGTAAGAAGGGGTGTGGAAAGAGCTCTTCTGGTGGCTGATATGCCCTTTCTTTCTTTTCATATTTCCCTTGAAGAAACCATAAGAAATGCAGGAAGGTTTTTCAAGGAAGGAGGAGCAGAAGCCATAAAGGTGGAGGGAGGAAAAAAAAGGATTGAAATTATAAAAGCACTGGTGGATAGAGAGATGCCAGTTATGGGGCATCTGGGTCTTCTGCCCCAGTCCATTCATAAACTTGGAGGTTATAAGGTTTTAAAAGAAGATGAAATAAATGAAGAGGCATTTTTGGAGGAGGCTTTGAGTTTGGAAGAAGCAGGTATTTTTGCCCTGGTTTTAGAGTGTGTCCCTCAAAAAATTTCAAAAAAGATTACAGATGCTTTAAAGATTCCCACCATCGGGATTGGTTCAGGTCCCTTTTGTGATGGACAGATCTTGGTCTTCCATGATCTCCTTGGTTTTTTTCCAAAGGCAAAAAAATACAAATTTGTAAGGGAATATGCAAAAGTAGGAAAGATTATTTTAAAGGCCTTGAAAAAATATAAAAAGGACGTGGAGGAGGGGTCTTTCCCTTCCCAGGAGGAGGCATTTTAATGGAAATAGTAAGAAGAACTCATATTATGCAGCAAATTGCTCTGAATTTAAAGAAAAAAGGAAACAAAATTGGTTTTGTCCCCACAATGGGTGCACTTCATTTTGGACATTTAAGTCTGGTCAGGAAGTCAAATCAAATCTCTCACACAACTGTGGTTTCAATTTTTGTAAATCCCTTACAATTTGGAGCAGGTGAGGACTTTGATAGATACCCCAGGGATTTGACAAAGGATGCAGAAGCATTAAAAGAATTGAATGTAGATTATGTTTTTGCTCCTGAAATAAGCGGTATGTACCCTGAGGGTTTTTCCACTGAAATTATAAATTCTACCTTGGGAAATATCCTTTGTGGGAAATCCAGACCAGGGCATTTTAAGGGGGTGCTCACGATTGTGGCAAAACTTTTTAATATAATCCAGCCAGATTTTGCGATTTTTGGA
>JBBFMJ010000258.1:0-3066 GCA_037478515.1 Thermoanaerobaculia bacterium | reverse complement strand
ACAGGGAGGTTCAAGATTATATAAATAAAATTTTAAGCAAATACCAGCAATTGTCCGGATTGAAGAATTAAAGGGTAAAGGAAATTAGGTTGTCCAGAATTTGCCCCAGCTCTTCCCCTTGAAGTTGAGAAATTCCTATATTATGAAGCCATAAAATAAGCTTCCTTTTCTTGGCTTCCAGAAGTACTGCTTCATTTTTTGTAAAAATTTTCATTATCTTTTCAATTTTTCTGGGATCCTGAATTACCGGGTAAAAATATTCCAAGTTTTTTGCCCTTACTGAAAAATTTTCATCCAGATAGGGATTGTTGGTTTTAAATTTTGGAAGAAAGGAGATATCCAAATCATAGGGTACCTTTCTTTTTATTCTCCACCTTTCAAAGTCCTTATAATCTATGGAAATTTTTACCTTGGGAGGTGTATTTTTGCTCCTTGGGATAAAAGAGACCTCTGTAAAAATATTGTTATATCTTCCTGAAATTTTTGGGTAAAAAAGAAGATTGCTAAATTTTGGTTCATAAAAGATATGGGCAAATTTTTCCAACCTTCCCTTTTGCCATTTTTTAATTAAATAAATTAAAAGGAAAATTAAAAGAATAATCAAAACTGCCAAAGTTTGAATAATCATAGGTAAATTATATCAAAAATAGCCCTTAATTTAAATTAAATAAAAAATTAATTTTTTTTAAACAATTCTCTTTTACTTTTAAAGGGAGGTGATTATGTCTTTAAAAAACTTTATTTTTTTTGTTTTTGTTTTAATTTTTAGCAAGGATGTTATTCCTCAAGATATTTTAAAACCTGAAGAAAATCTATTTTTTCAAGCCATAGAGTCAGGAAAGATAGATAAAGTAATCTCAATGGTGGAAAATGGGGTGGATGTAAATGTTAAAGATAAAGACAAGCAAACAGCTTTGATAAGGGCATCTTTTTTAGGGCATCTGGAAATATGTAAATTTTTAATAAAAAAAGGTGCCAGTGTAAATGAAAAGGACAAGGATGGAAATACTGCCTTGATGAGGGCAGCTTTCTATAACAGAGTTGAAATAATTCTTTTGCTTCTGGAAAATGGTGCCGATATAAATGCTCAAAATAAACATGGATGGAATGCCCTCCATACTGCTGCCATACTGAACCATAAAAAGACCTGTGAAATCCTTCTGGAAAAGGGGATTGATATAAATGCTAAAACAAAAGCAGGTATAACTGCTCTTATGATTGCTTCCCAGAATGGTTTTCTGGATTTGTGCAAAATTTTTATTTCAAAAAAAGCTGATGTGAATGCAAAAGATAACGATGGCTGGACACCCCTGATGTTTGCAGCCGGGAAGGGGTATCTGGAAGTTTGCAAAATACTTCTGGAGGCAGGGGCTGATATAAATGCAAAAAAAACGATGGGGATGAATGCTTTGATGTTTGCTATTCAAAATGGAAATATTCAGCTGGTTAAACTTTTAATAGAAAATGGAGCAAATTTAAATGATTCAAGGGAAGATGGCTGGACACCTTTAATGTTTGCAGTGGACAAGGGTTCAGGGGAAATAATAAGTTTTCTTATAAAAAATGGAGCCAATCTAAACGATAAAAACAAATATGGAGAAACTGCCTTAGATATTGCAAAAAAAAGCAACAAAAAGGAAATCCTTAATTTGCTGAATTATAAATAATATAAATAAATGTCCTTTTTCAAAAAGAATTTCCAGAAAAATAGATTATTAGTGTTATAATTTTAAAGATTGAAAGTAAGGGAGAAGTTTATGAAAGAAGAGACAAAGATTGTCAGAGGTCTTTTTAAAGGGGAAAAATTAACAGGTGCCATAGAACCACCTATTTATCAGACCACCACTTATGTTTTAGAAGAAATTGGAAAAAACAAGGGCTTTGACTATACCAGAGCATCAAACCCCACAAGGCAAATCTTAGAAGAGCATCTTGCTTTAATTGAAGATGGGAAATATGCAGTGGCTTTTTCCTCTGGACTTTCTGCCTGTGATGCTGTCTTTAGATTACTAAAGCCAGGGGACCATATAATTGCATCTTTAGATATGTATGGAGGGGTTTCCCGCCTTTTAAATAATCTATTTATTCCCTTTAACTTAGAGGTCTCCTATGTGGATACCACCAATGAAAGGGAAGTAGAAAGGAGGGTTAAAAAAAATACAAAAATGCTATGGGTTGAAACCCCTTCAAATCCAAATCTGTGCATCTCTGATCTGGAAGTTTTAAATAAAATTGCAAAAAAATATAACTTAATTTATGCTGTGGACTCCACCTTTGCCACCCCTTATCTTTTAAAACCCTTAAATTTTGGAGCAGATCTGGTAATTCAAAGCACCACAAAATATTTATCGGGGCATAATCAAATAATTGGTGGGGCTGTAATAACAAATAATGATAAATTTTATGAAAGATTAAAATTTTACCAGAAAGCCATAGGAGCTGTCCCTTCCCCCTTTGACTGTTTTTTGACAATTTTGGGTTTAAAAACTTTACATATAAGGATGAAAAAACACTGTGAAAATGCTTCTTTGGTTTCAAAATTTTTAAATGAAAATCCTGAGGTAAAAAAAGTGCTTTATCCAGGGCTAAAAAGCCATCCCCAGCATAAGATTGCAAAAAAGCAGATGAAAGATTTTTCTGGTATGATAACTTTTGAACTTAAAGGGGATTTTGGCAGGGCTGTAAAATTTATGAATAGTTTAAAATTGTGTCTTATTGCAGAATCCTTAGGGGGGACCGAGACAATGATTACCCATCCCACCTCTATGACCCACACAGAAGTTCCAAAAGAGATAAGGGAAAGGACAGGTATAACAGATACTTTAATAAGGATTTCAGTAGGGCTGGAAGACCCTGAGGACATAATTGAAGATTTGCAGAGAGCAATAGAAAATTCCAATGATTAAACCTTTTCCAGATTTTGAAGATTTAAATTTAGAGCACAGAAAGGTTTTGCATCCCTTCTTTAAAGAGTTGGAAGAAGGGATTTCAGAGTTTACCTTTGCAGGGCTTTATCTTTTTAGAAATGTTTATGGTTATAAGGTTTCAAAACTTAAGGATTTGCTT
>JBBFMJ010000257.1:0-3076 GCA_037478515.1 Thermoanaerobaculia bacterium | reverse complement strand
GTATCATCCACATCGGCAACTGATTCTAACATCGCAGTGCGGTATTTTTTGGCTTGTTCTTTTAAGCTGGTTGGAATTTCAATCTCTTCAACTGTAGATCCTAAAGTGGATTCATTAAACATGTGTGCTTTGTTGTGGATTAAATCTATATTTCCACAATACATTTCTCCTTGACCAATTGGGAGATAAATAGGTACTGGATTAGCTCCGAGCCTTGACTTCATCATTTCAATTGCATTGTAATAATCGGCTCCTATTCTATCCATTTTATTTACAAAAGCAATTCTCGGAACTTTATACCTTTCCGCCTGATACCAGACAGTTTCTGATTGGGGTTCCACGCCACCTACAGCACAATAAATTGCAATGGCACCATCCAAGACCCTCAAAGACCTTTCCACTTCTGCTGTAAAATCTACATGGCCAGGGGTATCAATTATATTCAGCTGGTGGTCCTTCCAGAAAAAAGTTATGGCAGCAGAGGTAATGGTAATTCCCCTCTCCTGTTCTTGCCAGAGATAATCCATAGTGGCAGTCCCCTCATCCACTTCACCAATCTTATGTATAAGCCCTGAATAGTAAAGGGCTCTTTCTGTGGTAGTGGTCTTCCCGGCATCAATGTGAGCCATGATTCCAATGTTTCTTATCCGGGAGAGGGGAGTTTGACCAGCCATAGGCTACCATCTATAATGGGCAAAGGCCTTGTTTGCTTCAGCCATCTTGTGAGTGTCTTCTCTCTTTTTTATTGCTGCACTTTTTGGGTTATTTTCTGCCACATCTATCAGTTCATAGGCAAGTTTTTCAATCATTCCATGTCCACCCCTTTTTCTGGCTGCTTCCAGAATCCATCTTATGGAAAGAGAAAGGCGCCTTTTTGGATTTACCTCCACTGGTACCTGATAGGTGGCTCCACCAACTCTTCTGGAACGGACCTCCTGAATGGGCTTACAGTTTTCCACTGCTTGTTTGAAAATTTTCAAAGGATCCTGCCCAGTTTTTTCTTCAATCAATTTCATAGCACCATAAAAAATCTTTTCTGCCTTGCTCTTTTTCCCTTCCTTTAAAATACTATTTATAAATTTACTCACCAACACTGACCCATAAACAGGGTCAGGTAATATTTCTCTTTCTGTGACTAATTTTCTCCTTGGCATATTTATGCTCCTTTATGCTTTGGGTCTCTTTGCCCCATATTTTGAGCGACCCTGCTTCCTTTTGGCAACCCCTCCCGTGTCATCATAGGGTCCTCTTATTATATGGTATCTTACACCTGGCAAATCCTTTACCCTTCCACCTCTGACAAGGACTACACTGTGTTCCTGAAGCTGATGGCCCTCTCCTGGTATGTATGCCGTTATTTCAATTTTGTTGCTTAAACGAACACGGGCTACCTTTCTTAAAGCAGAGTTGGGTTTTTTGGGAGTTGTAGTAAACACCCTGGTGCATACACCTTTCTTCTGCGGGCAACCCTGAAGTGCCGGCGAAGAACTCTTCTGCTTAATACGCTTCCTTCCTAACCTAACTAACTGATTAATAGTAGGCATCTTGCTCCTTTCTTTTTAATAAAAAATATTCCCCTTAAGAGGTATCCTCCAGGGATACATTTAAGGGATTAGTAATAATAACATATTTTTACACTGCCTGTCAAGGGCTTTTTAAATACGATTAGTGGAATAAAACTGATAAAAATGTTAAAATATTAAAATATGCAAAAAATATTTTTATTTATCCTATTTTCCTGCACCATCTTTTCTGGCACTTTTATATATGAAAAGAAAAAGGTTGAGGTCTATACCATTGAAAAAGATGGGGTTGTCTACTTTGATCTGAAAACAATTCTAGATAACCTAAACCTTTCTCTGGACCATTACAGGGAAGGCAATAGCTATCAAATTCAATATCTGGAAAACAAGCTCATCTTTGCCATTGACTCCCCTTTTGTAATATTAAATGATAAAATTCAGGAAATTTCAAAGGTTCCTCTGCTTCAGGACTCCAGGGTCTTTGTTCCTGACCTCTTTTTTCTGGGACCCCTCTCTTCTCTTTTAAATAGTAATTTTAAAATCCAGGGCAAAAATATTATTCTGGAAGATAAAATTAAAAAAACAGGTCCTTCCCTTTATAATATAGAAGTTCACAACCTGGGCTTTACCAAAGCGGTTTTTTACTTTACAGAAAATATAAATTATTCCATTAAAGAAGGATCCCATCAAATTGCTTTGGAACTTCCAAAAACTACTACAATTAACATTGGGGCTTTGAAAATAAATGATCCCTTTATTTCCTCAATATCCTATAAAGGAAATATAGTACTCATCACTCTTAAAATTGAGGATTGGTCCCTTTCCCACTATACCTTAAGTTCACCCTTTAGAATTATTATGGACATCACAAAGAGTAAAGAAAAAAGAAAGATTGAAAAAGAGGAAAGGTCAGAAGGTTTTAAAGTTATTATAGACCCGGGTCATGGGGGAAGTGATATAGGTGCCACTGGACCTTCAGGTCTTCAAGAAAAGGAAGTGGTTTTAAAAATTGCTCTTTATCTTAAGGACTTTCTCAAAGGGAAAGGTATAAACTGCCTCCTTACCAGAGAAAAGGATGAAGACCTTTCCATTGAAGAGAGGGTAAACTTTGCCAATTCCCATAAAGGAGACCTTTTTATCTCCATTCACAACAATGCTTTTAAAAGCAAAAACATCAAGGGTACTGAGACCTACTACCTTTCCCTGCAACCCTTTGAAGAATTATATAAAAATAATAATGAAAATAACCAGAGCCCTTCCCTGGACCTTATCCTCTGGGACCTTGCCCAGAGTAAATACATAAATGATTCTGCATACCTTGCAGAACTAATTCAAAAGGAACTGGATTTGCTCTGGGAAATACCTCCAAGGGGTATAAAACAGGCACCCTTAAAAATTCTTTCAGGACTCTTAATGCCTGCAACACTGGTGGAAGTGGGTTTTATTTCAAATCCAGAAGAAGAAAAAGTAATGCAAAAAGAGGATTTTTTGCAAAAAATAGCCCAGGCACTTTCCAAAGCCATTATTGAATTTAAAGATTCCATTGGTAAAAG
>JBBFMJ010000256.1:0-3088 GCA_037478515.1 Thermoanaerobaculia bacterium | reverse complement strand
AGAAATTTATATAGGAGAGGAGATTCCAAATATAAATCAACTGGCAATCAGGTTAAAAAATAAAGGAAAAAGTTATTTTGTCTCCTCAAATTTCCTAAAGGATATCTCTAAAAATATCACAGAATTGAGGGACAAAACCATTTTTTCCTATCAGGCATCGGATGTAAGCTTCATTGAAATTCAAACCAGGGAAAGGAAAATAAATTTAGAAAAAAAAGGAAAGTTTTGGTATCTGGACTTTCCCTTTAAAGACAGGGCTCAAAAAGACGGAGTGGAGGACTTGATTTATGGACTTTCTTCTTTCAGGGCAAAGGAATTTATAGATGAATATGATGATGAAAAATTAAAGGAACTTAATTTGCTTCCCCCCGTAGCCACCCTCTCTTTTTATGATAAGGACAAAAAACTGATCCTCCAAGGGGAATTTGGGAAAACAGAAAAACTGGAAAAAAATGATTTTTATGTTAAAACTGGAAAGAGGGTCTTCCTTGCAAGCCATTCTCTATGGGAAAAACTGGAAAAAGGGCTTGTGGCAATCCCTGACACAAAAATCCTTTCCTTTAGCCAGTGGGAAGTTAAAAAATTTAAATTAAAAATAAGAGGAGAAGAGTACTCTTTTGAGAAAAAGGATGAAAAATGGTTTTTAGGTGGAAAGGAAATAAAAAATGAAAAACCTGTGGATGAAATTTTAAAGGAATTTGCAGAAATGAGCTGGGTAAAGAGCATAAGCAACTATAAAGATGTGGAAGAGATAGGAGAGCTGGAAGTGGAAGGGGAAAATTTAAAATTAAAGTGCAAATTTTTCAGAGATTTAAGGGACAGAGAAACCTTTTGGGCAAACCCAGAAGACAGGCCCAATCTCTGGTCCTTTGTCCCAAAGGTATGGGAAAGGGTGGAAGAAGAATTAAAAAAATTAAAAAATTAACTCGTTCTGCTTCACAATTTTTAAAATTTTTGCTATTCTATCCTTATGAAAAATACAACGGTTCTGGCTTTGAGATACAAAGGAAAAACAGTCCTTGCCTCTGATGGACAAGTTACCCTTGGAAATACCATAATAAAACATAAGGCATCAAAGATAAGGAAACTCTATGATGGAAAAGTGCTGGCTGGCTTTGCTGGTTCTGCTGCTGACGGGCTTGCCCTCCTTTCCAGGTTTGAAGGGAAACTCAAAGAATATAAAGGAAATCTGGAAAGGGCAGCAGTGGAACTGGTTCAGGAATGGAGGACTGATAAAGCCCTTCGCCGCTTGGATGCAGTTATGATTGTGGCATCCCAAGAAAAACTATTTCTTTTATCAGGCACTGGGGACCTTTTGCAGCCCGATGATGATGTAATTGCCATAGGTTCCGGGGGTCCTTATGCCTTAGCTGCTGCAAAAGCCCTTATAAAACATTCAAATTTATCTCCTGAAGAAATTGCAAGAGAAGCAATGGAGATAACTTCTTCTATATGTATTTATACAAACAATGAAATAACCCTTGAGGTGCTTTAATGAAGGAACTCCAAAAATATTTAACCCCATCAGAAATTGTAAGAGAATTAAATCAGCATATAGTAGGACAGGAGGAGGCAAAGATAAAGGTTGCCATTGCTTTAAGAAACCGATGGAGAAGATTTCAGCTTCAAGAGGATTTAAGGCAGGAGATTATTCCAAAAAATATCCTAATGATTGGTCCCACAGGAGTTGGAAAGACAGAGATTGCCAGGCGCCTTGCAAAACTCGTTCAGGCACCTATGGTTAAAGTGGAAGCCACAAAATTTACAGAAGTGGGATATGTAGGAAGGGATGTGGACTCCATAATAAGGGATCTGGTGCAGGAATCCATAAGGCTGGTGAAGGAAGAAAAATTAAGGGTTATTGAAGATAAAATAAAAGAAGGGGCAGAGACACGCCTTTTGATAAAACTTTTTCCAGAATGTGCCACAAATTATGATGAAAGGGAAAGAAAGAGGAAAATTTTAAGGGAAGGGGGTTTTAATAACCTTCAGGTGGAAATTGATGTGGAAGAAAAGCAATTTCCCCAAGTTCAAATCTTTGGTCCTCAAGGGCTGGAAGAGATTGAAATTCAAATGCAGAGTATGCTTTCAGGTTTTATGGGACCCAAGAGTACAAAAAGATTGGTCTCCGTTCCTGAGGCATTGAAGATTTTTCAAGTTCAGGAAGAAAATAAAGCACTGAATATGCAGGCAGTTATTTCAGAGGCATTGAAAAGAGCAGAAGAGACAGGAATTGTATTCATTGATGAAATGGACAAGATTGCTGGAAAAGAAAGAGGGTATGGTCCCGATGTCTCCAGGGAAGGTGTTCAAAGGGACCTACTTCCCATTGTAGAAGGCACCACAGTCCAGACAAAATATGGCTCTGTTAAGACAGATTTTATTTTATTTATCGGAGCAGGGGCATTTCATACCACAAAACCTTCTGATTTGATTCCAGAACTCCAGGGAAGGTTTCCCATAAGAGTGGAACTTTCTTCACTCAAAGCAGAAGATTTTTACAGAATTTTAAAGGAGCCAAAACATTCTCTAATAAGACAATATGAAGCCCTCCTTCAAACAGAAGGAATAAAGCTGGAATTTAAAGACGAAGCCATTAGGGCAATTTCAAAATATACAGAGTATTTAAATGAAAAGCTGGAAGATATCGGAGCAAGGCGGCTTTATACCATTATGGAAAAGGTTTTAGAAGAGGTCTCCTTCCATGCACCAGAGATGGGAAACATTACAGTTACCATAGATGAAAATTATGTACACCAGAAAATTAAAGACCTTACTGAAAAGCTGGATATTAGTAATCTTATTTTATAATTTTTTATCCTGTGGAAAGGAAGGTATGCCCCACCCCCCCCTTCCAAAGGAAAAGGTTGTAAAAGAGATAAGTATTTTACAAACTGGAGAAAGTATTTACATAGAAATAAACATCCCGGAAAAGTTTTTAGGGGGAAATCTGGAAGTATTTTTCACAAAAGCCAAGAATCCCCAGAAAAAAGAGATGCCCCTCCCACCTCAGGAGGCAGTTTTTAAGAAAAAAAATTTGATTTTTAAGGAAAATATAAAAGAAAAAAACTTTAAAAAATTTTTTAAA
>JBBFMJ010000255.1:0-3103 GCA_037478515.1 Thermoanaerobaculia bacterium | reverse complement strand
CCTTTCTTTAAAAAAGCATACCTTTTTCCTCAACCCTTCTTTTTAAAAATCAAAAAAGAACTCCTTACAAAGGAAGGCTCCAGTTTAAATACCCAAATTGAAATAAGTTTTAACTGGGACAGGCAAAATTTATGGAAAGAACCAAAATCCATAAAAAAATTAAAGGAATTTATTGAAAATCTCAAATATTATCATAATTTAAAGGAAGATATTGAAAATTTTTTAAAAAACCTTCCAGTACAAAATGTAAAAATATCCTTCTCTATTGAAGGGGAGCTCCCCTCTGAAATTAAAGAAAAATTCAAACCCACTGGTAAAAAGGTCTTCCTCTTTGCCCTGGATGGACTTGACTGGAATCTTCTGGACTACTTAATTGAAAAAGGGAAACTTCCAAATTTTAAAAATTTAAAGCAGGAAGGTGCCTGGACAAAACTTCTATCATACAAACCCCTTCTTTCTCCCATAATCTGGACTTCCATTGCCACCTCCAGAACCCCTGAAGAACATGGAATTTTAGAATTTACAGTAAAAGACCCTTATACCCAGAAGGATGTACCTGTCACTTCCAATTTAAGAAATGTACCTGCCTTCTGGAATATTTTAAGTGCCTTTAATTTAAATACAAATTTAATTGGCTGGTGGGCGACATTCCCTGCTGAAAAGATAAAGGGAAGTATTATAACGGAAAGGTTATTTTTCCATCTGTTTGGAATTGAAACAGAAAAAAAGGTAAAGGGAAATACTTATCCTTATGACCTGGAAGGAAAATTTGAAAATCTAATTCTAAAGGCAGAAGATATAAAATACGATGAAGTTTCTCAATATTTAAATATTTCAAAGGAAGAATTTGAGAAAGCCTGGGAAGAAGGGAAAGGTGCTGAAAACCCCTTTGATAACAGGATAAACCATTTAAGAAAAATTCTGGCAGTTACCCATTCAGCAAAAAACATTGCCTTTAAACTGCTTGAAGAAGACTTTGACTTTTTTGCTTTCTATTTGGAAGGAACGGACACCATAGGTCACAGATTTGCCCATCTGCTTCCTCCAAAACTTGGCTGGGTTTCAGATAAGGACTTTGAAATGGGAAAAAATGCAATGATTAAATATTATGAACTGATGGATGAAATTTTAGGTGAAATTTTAAAAAAATCAAAGGAAAACTGGATAATTTCAGTTCTTTCAGACCATGGCTTTTACACAATAGGGGCAAGGCCTTCTGCCCTACCCGATGATTTTGGAGGAGGAGCATCCCAGTGGCACAGGATGACGGGTGTCTGGATTATAAAGGGTGAAGGTATAAAAAAGGGAGAATTTTTCAATTCAGATATCTACGACCCCATACCGACCCTCCTTTCAGCTCTTGGGGTTCCTCTTTCAAAGGAAATGAAAGGAAAAGTTATAAAAAACATATTTTTAAAAGAGCCGGGGGTGGAATACGTGGATTCTTATGATTTTATTCCAAAGGAATGGAAAGAGGAAAAAATCTTTGTGGAAGATAAGGAAAGGTTGAAGGAACTTCAAGCATTAGGCTATATATCACCAACCCCCAAAAAAGAGGAAAAAAAGGATTTTACCTTTTATTATAATTTAGGAACAACCCATTTTGAAAATGCTGAATTTGACAAGGCAGAAGAGGCATATAAAAAGGCATTAGAGATTTATCCAGAATTTTCCCTAGCAAATGCAGGGCTTTCCAATGTATATGAAAAGAAAGGTGATTTCCAAAGGGCATATCAATATGCAAAAAAAGCATATCCCTATGAAAAGGAACTGGGAGAGGGGTTTTTGCTTAAATTTGTAGAATATGCAATAAATTCAAAAAATGAAAGGGATGCTTTAAAAATTTTAATGGAAAACTCCTTTGGATGGGAAAAGAAGGCAGTTTACTGGTCTGCAATTGGAATACTGAAGGAAAAATTGGGGGAAGATCCAAAATACTACTTTAGTGAAGCCCTTAAAAAAAATCCTGCAGAACCAACTGCCTGTGAAAAATTGCTAAACCACTATCTAAAAAATAAGGACTTTGACAACGCAGCAGTTCTTTTGAAAAATGCTTGGGATTCCTCTCAGGGGAATTTAAATTTAATGAATAGTTTGGGTGTTGTCCTTTTGAAAAATGGACAGGGAAAAATTGCAGAGGATATCTTTAGAACCTTACTTTCTTCAAATCCAGGTGAAGCAAATCTTTTAGGTAATTTAAGTCTGGCTTTGAGGATGCAGGGAAAGACAAAGGAAGCACAAAATATTTTAAGGGAAGCTATAAGGATAAATCCGAAAGATGGTTTGATATATTTCAACTATGCCATTCTTCTGGAAGAAGAAGGAAAAATAGATGAGGCCCTTCAATTTTTAATTAAAGCAAAAGAAAATAATTTTTCAGGAATTCAACTTTACAATTCCCTCGGAAGGTTATATTTAAAAAAGGGGCAAAAAGAAGAAGCAAGGAAACAATTTGAAAAATCCCTTTCCATAAACCCAGCTCAGGAAGATATAAAAGAATTGCTAAAAAAGATTTAATTTATATATTCAAAAATTACGATATTATTTTACAGGGGAGAATTTAATTTTTGGAAATGTCAAATGTTGAGACCTGACCCCAGAATTTTATCTGACTATGGCAAAGCCAAAGCGGAAATTAAATCCCTCTTTTTTGTTATAAGTCAAAAGGGTTTCTCCATAACCATAAAATCCCTGAAAATAGAGATATCCCCCTGCACGGGAAAAAATCTTATTTCTTATGGGATAGGAAAAGTCCAGCTGAAAGGCATACTTTCCCTTCAAACTATGCCTTAAAAGAAAATTTATAATCCAGTTTTCTTCATTTCCGTACCTTAAAATCAAATCTGAAAAACCTCTAAATTCCTCTATATCTTTATTATGGTTTCCCTTTGAAATATAAAAATAAATTTTGGGTCCTATTATCATGCTTCTTTCTTTAAATTGGACTTCCCATACAGGCAAAAAAAATAAAGTATCTATACTACGTGAAGTACTTCCTGCCTGTCCATTGGATTCATGTTCATAGCCAGCTCTTAAATAAAAGGGCTTCCTGATTTCCTTTGGCTTTTTAAATTCCCAGAATAAACTTGGTCTATAACTGGAG
>JBBFMJ010000254.1:0-3135 GCA_037478515.1 Thermoanaerobaculia bacterium | reverse complement strand
ATCTGAAGCCATCCAAACATTCCCCCTTCTGCCTTTGAAACCTTAAAACCATAACTTTCCATTTCCCTTTTTAAAAGAAAATAAGATGATTTTAAATTTTCCCTTAAAATATTTAAAAAATCCTCAATCTTTTCCCTTTTCAAAAATCGAGCAATGGCTCTTTGCAATATATAAGGAGAAGAAAGGTGAGTATAATCGTGGATTGAGGATATCTCTTTCAAAACTTTTTCTTCAGTAATCAAATACCCAATTCTCCATCCAGTAATGGAAAGTGTCTTTGAATAGGAACTTATAAAAATCAGGTTTTCAAGCCCATCAGTTAAGGGATTAAAGGGTTTATCTTCAAAATAAACATTTTCATAAACCCCATCAAAAATTAAAAAACCCTTCTTTTTTTTCATCAAATCCCTAAAGAAATTTACTTCTTCTTCTTTATAAATTTTACCAAGGGGATTTCCAGGGGAAGCTAGAAGGATTCCTTTAACATTATTTTCCTTAACCAGTTTTTTTACTTTTTCTCTATCCCATCCTAAATTAAAGGGGTCAATTTTTACGGAAAAAAGTGGAATATTTAAAAATTTTGAAATCCTGGGATAACTTTCGTAAAAGGGCTCAAAACTCAAAAGGGAAAAGTTTTTAAATTTATTGAAAAGAAAAATTAAAGATAGGGCAATCCCTTCCGTGGCTCCAAGGGTAACTAAAATGTTTTCCTTTTGTAAATTTTTATAAATTTTCTTATAAATTCTTTCTGTTTCTTCCAGAAGATAAAAATCCCCCTTTCCAGGGGCATACTGATGCAAATTTTTTTCATAAACTAATTTTTCCAGAACCTTCAAAAGTCCTTCTGGTGGAGAGTATCCAGGCCTCCCTTGTGCAAAATTTATCCCCCCTTCCCTCTGGGCAAGGGAGCTGAAATGGGAAATGAGGGAGCCAATTTTTTTCATTTTAAAAAATTATTTAAAAAAGGTCTCGAGATTTTTCCCTAAAAAGTACAATTAAACCAAACCCAAACCTTCCAGGTAGTGCTGGCAGTCCAGGGCAGCCATACAACCAGAGCCAGCAGCAGTTATTGCCTGCCTGTACTTTTTATCCTGCACATCCCCTGCTGCAAAAACCCCCTCCCTGGAGGTCTTTGTCCCCTCCTTTGTAATTATATACCCTCCCTCATCCATTTCAATTTGACCTTTAAATATTTCTGTATTTGGATTATGCCCTATGGCAATGAATAAACCCTGAATATTTAATGTGCTCTTTTCCCCTGTCTTTACATTTTTTAAAACAACCCCTTCCACCCCTGTCTTTTTATTTCCCAAAATCCTTTCCACCACGCTGTCCCAGACAAAGGAAATTTTACTATTTGAAAATGCCTTATCCTGCATTGCTTTGGAAGCCCTGAGTTTATCCCTCCGATGAATGAGATAGACCCTGCTGGCAAACTTTGTAAGAAAAGTTGCCTCCTCCACGGCTGTATCTCCACCCCCCACCACTGCTATCTCTTTTCCTTTAAAGAAAAACCCATCACAGGTAGCACAGGCAGAGACCCCATGTCCCATCAGTTCCTTTTCTTCATCAAGCCCCAAAAACCTGGCTGAGGCACCTGTGGCAATTATTATAGAATGGGTCTCAAGCCATTTTTCTTCATTTTCCAGGTAAACTTTAAAGGGTTTTTCCTCCAAATTGACCTTTGAGGCATTATCATAAACTATCCTGGCACCAAATTTTTCTGCCTGTCTCCTCATCCTGTCCATAAGTTCTGGTCCCATAATACCCTCTGGAAACCCAGGAAAATTTTCCACCTCTGTGGTGATTGTAAGCTGTCCCCCTGGTTGCATACCCTGAATTAAAAGAGGGGATATGTCTGCCCTTGCCAGATAAATTGCACAGGTAAGCCCTGCTGGTCCTGAACCTAAAATTATAACTTTTTCCATAGCATATATTTTATCATTTTTATTTATATCTTTGGTATTTTTTGAATTATATCCTTTAAACTCAATTTACCCCTTTTAAAAAGTATAAACCATCTTTCACCCAAAAGATAACCCGTCCTCCTTGTAATGGAAAAACATAATTTATCATCCAGCAATTTTTCAAATTCTCCTACACTCTTTTTATTAAAATTTTTGCTTATTTTAATTATATAGGGTATGGCTTTCTTCAAACGCTGAAGTTTTTTTTCAGCCCTCTCATCACTTCTTTCCCTCAATATTTTTTTTAGCTCTTTAATTGATTGGGTTTTCCTGTCTTCAAATAAAAGTTTTGAGGCAAAGTATCCAAAGGCATAATAGATTATTCTCTCAAAAAAATAATCTTCCTTAAAAATATGCTCCCTTTTCCACTTCCCTTCCTCATAAAAGACAAAATGGGCTATCTCTTCCACAAATCTTAAAAGGTCAGGATAGGGAATCCATATTATATTTTCATAGGGCAGAAAAAAAGAATAACTTTCCTGTAAAAGGTAAAAGAAAGGATAACTTCTTTCAACATTTAAAAGGTTTACAAGGAAATCATACTCCTTGAAGGTTTTAACTTCCAGATTACATTCCCACTTTTTTTTGAAAAAAGACCCTAATTTTTCCATTAAAACCACTGCCAGATCATCCAAATTTTTATCTTCCACATCCATTGTTTTGGATCTCATAAGATAAATTAAAAAACTCTGGTATTTAACCCAGGGTTCTGCATTAAATACACAATAACTGCTCCTGGAAAGTTTTACCACCTTTAAATCCAGTTCCTTCCCCTTTTCCATTTCCTTCAAATAAATTGTTTCACTGTTCTGGTAAATTATAAGATGAGGAATAATAATCTTTAAGTTCTTTAAAATTTTCAAAGGAAGGTGCTCGGGTGCCAGGTGAAGGTCTCCTATTATTACCAAGTGCGTATATTCTGGATTTTCTTCAATTTTTTTTAATATAAACTTTGCAGCATATTGATCCCTTTCTTTTAGGGATGCTTCCTTTGAAAGGTTTATTCCATAGGTTAAAATTTTATTTTCTTTTGCAAAATTTAAGATTTCTTTATAGTTTTCCCATTCAAAACCCCACTTTTTTTTAAACTTGATTTTTTGAAGAAAAACATCTTCATTAATTTTCCCTTCAATAAATTCCTCTATGAACCTTTGATCCTGTATTGAAT
>JBBFMJ010000253.1:0-3160 GCA_037478515.1 Thermoanaerobaculia bacterium | reverse complement strand
TATTTATTTTAGTTATTTCCACCTTTTCAGGTAATATTTTTGAAAAATTTGCTCCCTCAAAACTTAAAGAAACTTCAATTTTTTCAAATTTTTCCTTTAAAGAAGAATCATAAAAAAATAAATCAAGGGATATTCCATTTTTTTTAATATAGACCCTTCCATAATCATTATCAGAGTAGAAAATTACATCTTCTTTAAGTTGTCCAATATTTTTAATATAAAAATTGTCCAAATCTTTTATTTTATCTGAGGCATAAAAGTTCAAAGATAAAAATAGCAAAAGGAAATTTATAAAATATTTTTTTAGTTCCATGAATACCTCCATAAATCATTATGCAATCCAGATGCCTGAAAAAAGCTTAAAAAATATAAAATATTTTCAAATTTTTGAAAATTTTTTCAATTTTTTGAAAGGTTCTTTTGTGATATAATATGGTCTAAAATAATTAAAAGGAGAAAATATATGAAAATTCATGAGTATCAAGCAAAGGAAATTTTTTCTCGCTTTGGGGTTAAAATCCCAAGAGGAAAGGTTACAGATTCACCAGAAGGGGCAAAAAAGATTGCAGAAGAAATTGGGGGAAGAGTTGTAGTAAAGGCACAAATCCATGCTGGTGGAAGGGGAAAAGGGGGTGGCGTAAAACTTGCAGATACACCGGAGCAGGCCTTTGAATTTGCAAAAGGAATGCTTGGAAAACCCTTAATTACTCATCAGACAGGTCCAGAAGGGAGGATTGTAAGAAAGGTCTTGATTGAAGAAGCACTTCCCATTGAAAAGGAATTTTATATTGGCATGGTTCTGGACAGGTCAAAGTACTGCCCTGTCCTTATGGCTTCTCCCTTTGGTGGAATGGAAATTGAGGAAGTGGCTTTAAAACACCCAGAAGCTCTCCTTAAAGTTCATATTGATCCTTTATGTGGAATTCAGGCATTCCAGCTGAGGAAAATTTCAAAATTTTTGGGACTTGATGGTGAAAAGGCAAAGAAGGCAGGAAAATTCATAGAAGCACTGGTTAATTGCTATATTAAAACTGATGCATCCCTTGCTGAAATAAATCCCTTAATTCTTACAAAGGACGGGGAAATCCTTGCCCTGGATGCCAAAATGAATTTTGATGACAATAGCTTACCCAGACATCCTGAAATTGTAGAAATGAGGGATTTAAACGAGGAAGCACCTCTGGAAGTGGAAGCATCAAAATATAATTTAAATTACATTAAACTGGATGGCTCAATTGGATGTATGGTAAATGGGGCAGGGCTTGCAATGGCTACAATGGATATTATAAAACTCTATGGTGGGGAACCAGCCAACTTTTTGGATGTTGGAGGTGGGGCAAATCAGGAAGCAGTTACCAATGCCTTTAAAATACTTTTAATGGACAAGAATGTAAAGGCAGTTTTAGTCAATATCTTTGGTGGAATTGTAAGGTGTGATATCATTGCAAAGGGAATTGTGGAAGCAGCAAAGGAATTAAAATTAAATGTCCCTGTGGTGGTTCGTCTTCAGGGAACCAACGTGGAAGAGGGAAAGAAAATCTTAAAAGATTCAAATCTTCCCTTCATACTGGCTTCAGAGATGTCTGAGGCAGCAGAAAAAGTAGTAAAAGCTTAAAAAATAAGGGGGTAAATATGTCTATTTGGGCAAAAAAAGATACAAAGGTTGTAGTACAAGGGCTAACTGGAAAGGAAGGAACCTTCCACACCAAATTATGCAAAGATTATGGAACAAATATTGTGGGTGGGGTAACCCCTGGAAAAGGTGGAACCACCCATGAAGGTTTTCCAATTTTTGATAGTGTTTCAGAAGCAAGGGAAAAAACAGGGGCAAATGCATCCCTTATTTTTGTCCCTCCACTCTTTGCCAAGGATGCAGTTCTGGAAGCCCTGGATGCAGGGATGGAACTTATTGTAGTTATAACTGAAGGGATTCCAGTAAATGATATGCTGATTGTCCATCACTTTTTGAAAAAAAGCAACTCCAGGATAATTGGACCCAATTGCCCTGGAATAATTACGCCAGGACAATGCAAAATGGGGATTATGCCAGGTCAAATTTTTATGCCAGGACCTGTGGGAGTTGTCTCCCGTTCTGGAACCTTAACCTATGAAGCCGTAGACCAGCTTACAAAAAATGGTTTGGGTCAGTCCACCTGTATTGGAATTGGTGGAGATCCCCTGCCAGGGACAAATTTTATTGACTGCCTCAAAGCCTTTGAAGAAGACCCTGAGACAGAAGCCATTGTTATGATTGGGGAAATTGGTGGGACTGCTGAAGAGGAAGCAGCAGAATTTATAAAAAAGAATGTAAAAAAACCCGTTTTTTCTTTCATAGCAGGCAGGACTGCACCTCCTGGAAGGAGGATGGGGCATGCAGGAGCAATCATATCTGGGGGGAAAGGGACTGCAAAGGAAAAGATGGAGGCACTGAAAGGGGCAGGGGTATATGTAGTGGAAAGCCCCGCAGAAATAGGAAAAACTGTAAAGGAGATTTTAAAATGATGGAAAGAACCCTATCAATAATTAAACCAGATGCTATGTCCAAAAAACTGGCAGGACTCATTATAAAAAGAATAGAAGATGAAGGGTTTAAAATCATCGGCTTAAAATTTTTGCATCTGAAAAAGGAACAGGCAATGGAATTTTATGCCGAACACAAGGAAAAGCCCTTTTATAATTCTCTGGTAAATTTCATTACAGAAAGCCCTGTAATTGTAATGGCACTGGAAAAGGAAAATGCTGTGGCAGATTTAAGAAAACTTATGGGCGCCACAGACCCCAGCAAAGCAGAACCCAACACTTTAAGGGCTTTATACGGATCAAATATAGAGAGGAATGCCATCCATGGTTCTGCTGACCTACCCTCGGCGCAGAGGGAATTGGCGTTCTTTTTTTCAAGTTTTGAAATAATTTAGGAGGTTTTATGGTTTTTTTTCTTATTTTTGTATTGCTTTTCTCCCCAATTCCTCAGGATAAATTAAAGACAGTACTGGAGGATTTAAAGGAAGCTTACAATAAATCCAGTTATGAACTTTTTGATAAAATACTTTCTGAAAAGGGAAAAGAAAAGTGGAACCAACAAATGCTCAGGGCTTTTTTTGCAGCCCATATAAGGGGATGGGGAAACTGGCAAGATTATAAACTCCCTGCAAAAGAGATA
>JBBFMJ010000252.1:0-3166 GCA_037478515.1 Thermoanaerobaculia bacterium | reverse complement strand
AGATGATGATATTAAAAAAATCAAAATATTGATAAATTATCCAACCAAATTACTTTTAAGATTTTTGGCACAAGCCCCTTGTCCCAGCCCGCTTTCCTTAAAAATATTGGGTCGTGCAAGCACGACCCCTACATAAAAAAAAGGAGGTTCGTATGAAGAATTTTTTGTTTCTTTGTTTTTTGGCTTTAGTTTCTGTCAGTTTATTCCCTCAGGCACCACCACCTGAAAGGATTAACTATCAGGGTGTTTTAAGGGATGCATCTGGGAATCCTTTGCAGGGGAATTTCTCAATGGTTTTTAGATTTTACAACAGTCAAACAGGTGGAACTCTTTTATGGGAGGAGACCTATGATCTTTCGCATTTACCACAGATAAATGTCTCAAATGGATTATTTTCTGTTCAATTGGGTGATATATCTCATAAAACTGCTGGCTCTGAGATAAATTTTTCAAATGTTTTTTCTAAATATTCAGATGTTTATTTAGGTGTTCAGGTTGGGACGGACGCAGAAATGACACCAAGAATAAAAGTAATATCCTCTGCCTTTTCCCAAAATGCAAATACCTTTGATGGAAGAGAATCAGATTATTTTTTAAACACTTCCTCTACAACCCAAACAAAAACAGGAAAGGTAATATTTAATGCGACAGGTTCAAACTATGGAGTTGAAGCATATGGAATGACATCAGGTGGATATTTTAAAGACAATGATGGATCCGGCTATGCAAGTATTGGAATTAGCGACAGTGGTATAAGGGCTTATGGAAATACTGAAGGCGGATATTTTCAAGATCTGGACAATTTAAGTACCGCAAGAGTTGCATATGGCAATTATGGAGTTTATGCGCAGGGAAATACTTCAGGTGGATATTTTCAAAACACAACAGCTGGTGGAACTGCTTATGCCTATCTGGGATATTTAAATGGGACTTTATATCAAGGGATTTATGCCCAGGGAAGTTCTACAGGCGGATATTTTAAGGATGCAGATAACACTGGCTATGCCTATGTTGGATATGGAGATAGAGGAATTGAAGCACAGGGTAATGAAGTTGGCGGATATTTTAGGGACTCAAATGGCACTGGTTTGGCTTTTATTGCATTTGGAAATATAGGAGTGCAAGGAGAAGGAAGTTTTGCAGGTGGATATTTTCATGATTATGATGGAACAGGATACACATACGCCGGATATGGAGATACTGGAATTGAAGCAGCAGGAAACTATCAAGGTGCATATTTTTATGATTTTAATAGCTCTGCTTATTCTCGTGTTGCATATGGAGACAGAGGAATTGAAGCATTGGGAAATGAAACCGGAGGATATTTTAAAGATGCAGATCATACAGGTCAAGCTTTTATTGGATATGGAGATCTTGGAATAAGTTCAAGCGGAAATTCTGCTGGTGGATATTTTAAAGATTTAGATTCATCTGGTTATGCTTTTGTTGGATATGGGGACTATGGAATAGATGCAAGGGGAAATACCGCTGGAGGGTATTTTTATGATATTGATGCTTTTAGTTATGCAAAAGTTGCTTCTTCAGGATTTGGGATAGAAGCATATGGAAATGATGCGGGCGCATATTTTAAGGATTTATATAAGACTGGCTTTGCATATATTGGAAAAGAAGATACAGGTGTAGAAGGTTATGGTAACACTGCGGGAGGATATTTTGTTGATTCGAATAATTCCGGCTATGGACAGGTAGGATACAGCACGTATAAAATTCAAGGCAATGGCACTGTTTCATTCGTCCAGAACCACCCTTATGAAAAGGATAAAGTAATTGTCTATGCTGCACCTGAAGGGGATGAAGTGGCTACATATACAAGGGGGACTGGAAGGTTGATAAATGGTGAAGCAAGAATAAAGTTGGGTGAGACCTTTAAATGGGTTACAAATCCAGATATAGGTCTTACTGTTTACTTGACGCCAGTTGGTCAGTGGGCAGAGCTTTATGTTGAAAAAAAGTCAACAGATGAAATAATTGTAAAATCAAAGGACACAAATTCAAATTCTGTTTTTGACTACATTGTCTATGGTCTCCGAATTGGTTTTGAGGAGTCCTCAATTGTTCAGGAAAAGCAAATTGAATCATATATTCCATCTTTTAAAGACCACAGGGAAAGATATAAAAAATATCCAGATTTTATAAAATATAATGCCCTTGAAAGGTTTAAAAATATGGAGGCAGAAGTAAAAGGGATTTCAAAGGATCAAATTGATTTAAGCAAGGCAATTGCATTAAAGGAAGCAATACACGAATATGACCCGGAAAAGGATCCACCAGTTGAAAAATTATTTGGGCATAATTTACCAGAAGAACCATCAAATGAAATTACAGAAGAAGGAATAAAAGAAGAAGGCATCCAAAATGCACCAATTGTAGTTGAAAAAGAAATAAAAGAAGAAAATAAAAAGGAAATCATAAGGGAAGAAAAACTATTAAAGGAAGAAGAAGACCTGTCTTGTTTTGTAGTATATGGTCAGACGGAAGAAGGGGATGTTGTTGTTATGAATATTCAAAATGGTTCAAGTTTAGTTTTGTCAAATAAAGAATATGATAAAATGGTGGTAGGAGTTGTATCAGATGAAAAAAAATGTACCAATGGAAAGGTCTATGTAAAGACCTCAGGTGTGGCTTATGTTAAGGTGGATGCAAATATAAAAGAGATAAAAAGAGGTGATTTGATAGTGACATCTCAAAGTTTGGGATATGGAATGAAAGGGGAAAATGCGCCACAGGGAACTGTCATAGGCAAGGCACTGGAAAACCTTGAAGGAGGAACTGGGAAGATAAAGGTTCTCCTTATGGCAAGGTAAATCATGTTTCATTACGGTTTTAAATATTCCTTTCAAAAAATCAATCCCCCTTTGTCAAAGGGGGATTAAGGGGGATTTCAAAACCCCTCTATTTCTCCCTTTGCAAAAGGGAGAATGTTGTAGTTTGTAGGGGCTGGCCTCGTGCCAGCCCTTTTTATTGTTTCTTATAGATTGTCCTTTCATAGAATAAAACTATTTAATTTTATAAAAAAATCGGCGCAGGTTCCTGTAAAAATCTTCTATCATTCCTGCGGCGCGGTAAAAGAACTCATCCCAGATTTGATTGAAGCCGGAATAGATATTTTAAATCCTGTCCAAGTTAGCGCTGCTGGAATGGATAC
>JBBFMJ010000251.1:0-3192 GCA_037478515.1 Thermoanaerobaculia bacterium | reverse complement strand
ATCTTTAAACTCCTTCTGGTAAAATTGGTTTTAAATTCTTCTTCCAGTTTTTCCTTTATAATTTCCATATCCTTCTTTGGTTTAACCTTAACTATTTCCTTCTTTGCTATCAACCCTTTTTCAGTAAGTGTAAAATAGCCCCTCTTTACATTTCTTAAAGTTTCTCTCCAGTTTTTTCCCACCAGCCTAAAACTATTACTCCCTTCCTGCATTGCCTGAATTGCAGCATCTAAAGAGGTAAGTTTATAATCCACCTTTGGAAAAAGGTGTGAAATTTCAATAGCCAGTTCCTTCCTGGTAAAAAACTTCTTCCCTTCCCGATAAAGTTTTCTTGCTGCTTTTAAAATTACCTCTGCTCTTGAAAGTTTTTTCCTGGCATTTCTTGCTTTAACAAAAAGAACTTCTCCTTTCTTTAAATCCACAGATTTTACTATATAACCCTTTGTAAGCCATACCCTGCTATGTCTGCAGGGGGCTTTTGGGGTCCTATTATTTGCCCACCAGGTATGAAATTTTTTAGCAGAGGGGGGAAGTTTTCCAACCTTTTTCTCTATTTGATTGAATGTAAGAACTATTTCTTTGCCATTTTTATATCCTTGAAGCAATTCTCCTATGCCTGCATATCTGGATTCAAATTCTTTTCTCTTCATTTCAAACCTCCTAAATGTACTATTGTCTTATGATTATATCCAGTTAAATATCAAAAGTCAAGCCCCAATTTGGTTAAAATTTGAAATTTTTTCTTATATTGAAGGAGTTTAATAAAAAAGGTAAAATAATGGGAAGGAGGTTTTATTATGGGAATTTTTAAAATTTCTGATTCCGTATATTATCTGGGCGTTCAGGACTGGGAAAGGCAACTCTTTGATGAACTAATACCCCTGCCCCAAGGAACTTCCTATAACTCCTACCTTGTGAAGGGTTCTGAAAAGACAGCATTGATTGATACTGCTGATCCCACAAAAAAGGATATGTATATTTCCAATTTAAAAGAAATAAATCCTGAAAAGATAGATTATCTGATTTCAAACCATGCTGAGCAGGACCACTCAGGGCTCATCCCTGAGGTGCTTTCCCTTTATCCAGATACAAAGGTAGTTACCAATGAAAAGTGTAAAACATTTTTAATGGATTTGCTCCTTATACCAGAAGAAAATTTTCTGGTTATAAAGGATGAAGAGACAATATCCTTAGGTGATAAAAATCTTAAATTTTACTTAACTCCCTGGGTTCACTGGCCAGAGACAATGATGACTTACCTGGTAGAAGATAAAATACTCTTTCCCTGTGATTTCCTGGCAAGCCACATAGCCACTTCAAAGATTATTTCAGAAGGGAATGAACTGCTCCTGGAATCAGCAAAGAGATACTATTCTGAAATAATGATGCCTTTCAGGGTTTCCATTTTAAAACATTTAAAGCTCCTGGATTCTCTGGAGATTAAAATAATTGCCCCAAGCCATGGAGTTATTTACAAAAATCCAAGTTTTATCATTGATGCCTATAAAGATTGGGTATCCGACAAGGTAAAGGCAGAGGTAGTTTTAATTTATCTTTCCATGCATGGCTCTGTACTGAAAATGGTAAACCATTTCGAAAGAACTTTGATAAGAAAGGGAATAAATTATAAAAGGTTTGATGCCACCAGAGCCGATATTGGGGAAGTGGCTATGGCAATGGTGGATGCTGCCACTCTGGTTCTGGCTACCCCTGTTTTTCTTTCTTCTCCCCATCCCAATATGGCACATATCCTTTCTCTTATAAATGCTTTAAGACCCAAGACAAGATACCTTGCCCTTCTTTCTTCTTATTCCTGGGGACAGAGGATAGAAGAGCAAATTAAAAATTCTCTTTCCAGTTTAAAGGTAAACTTTTTAGGTTCCATAATATCCAAGGGATATCCAAAGGAAAAAGAAAAGAAAGAAATTGAAGAACTGGCAGAAAAGATTGAGAAAATTCACAAAGAAGATGAATTTGTTATAAAATGAACCACATAGCCATAGATGTAGGGAATACCAATACCTGTTTTGGAATCTTTTCTGAAGGAAAGCTTATATCTGTCCATAGATTTTCAACCCACAAATACGATACCCTTGATGAATGGAAAATCATAATTGAAAATATTTTAAAAGAAAAAGGTGGTGAATTTACTGCTTCCCTGGGAAGCGTGGTGCCTTCAAAGGATGAAAATTTAATAAAGGCACTTAAATGTTTAAATATAAGTGATATTTTAAAAATAAAGCCAGGTGTTAAAACAGGGGTGCCAATTTTATATGAGTATCCTTCAGAAGTAGGGGTTGATAGAATTGTAAATGCTGTTGCCCTGAAGGAAAAATATGGATGCCCTGGGATTGTGGTGGATTTTGGAACTGCCATAACCTTTGATGTGGTCTCGGAAAAGGGAGAATACTTAGGAGGGCTAATTTGTCCTGGAATTTCCATGTCTCTGGAAAACCTCTTTAAAAAAACCTCTCTCCTTCCCCTGGTGGATTTTAAAAAACCCCCTTCTGTAATAGGCAAAAATACAATTCACAGTATCCAAAGTGGGATTTATTATGGCTTTTTAGGTTTAATAGAGGGAATTCTTCAAAAGATTATAAAAGAAAAGGGACCTTTCAATCACATTGTTGCCACGGGGGGCTATTCTGAAATTATCTCAAAAGATATTCCATTGATTACCGCTGTTGAGGTGGAACTTACCCTCTGGGGCTTATATTTTATATTCCTGAAAAATGTATGATGAAAAAAAATTTAAAAAATATTTAAAAGAGGCAGAGGATTTTTTTATTCAAAAAAGGGGAACCCCCTTTATCCTTTCTCCTGAAGATGTCCAGCTGATTTTATTTTGGTTTAAAAGAGAAGTTCCTTTAGAGGTAGTAAAAAGGGGAATAGAAGAGGTCTTTGAAAAATTAAAGGAAAGGGACCCAGAAAAGAAAATAAATACCATAAAATACTGTGCCCAGCGGATTGAAGAACTCTTTAGGGAAAATCAAAAATTAAAAGCCAGGAGCTGGCATAAAGAAAGTGCCAAAATTGATATTGCTTCTTCTCTCAATAAGAATATGGAAAATTTAAAGGAATTTTTTAAGGATAAAAATGAATATAAAAAACATTATGAAAAATTTCAAAAAAAAATTGAAGAACTTAAAAAAATAGAGGATCTGGAAGAAATTGAAGATAATTTAAAAAAAA
>JBBFMJ010000250.1:0-3193 GCA_037478515.1 Thermoanaerobaculia bacterium | reverse complement strand
GGTTTTATTGAAGATATAACAGAAAAATTAAAAATACAAGAGGAAAAACAAAAAATTCAAGAAGAATTTTACCATTCTCAAAAGATGGAATCAATTGGAAGGTTGGCTGGAGGGGTTGCCCATGATTTTAATAATATGTTAAATGTTATAATAGGTTATGGAGAACTTGCCTTAAAAAAATTAAAATTAGAAGATCCATTGTATAAGGATATCCTTCAAATCTTGGAAGCAGCAAAAAGGGCAAACAATTTGGTAAAACAACTCCTTGCCTTTTCAAGAAAACAAGCAATGCAAAATGAGATATTAAATGTAAATGAAGTAATTAAAAATCTTGAAAAAATGCTTAAAAGGTTAATAGGTGAAAATATAAAAATTGAATTAGATCTGATAAATAAAGATATCTTTGTTTATGCAGATCAAAGTCAAATTGAACAAGTGCTTATAAATATGGCAGTAAATTCAAGGGATGCAATGCCAAATGGGGGAATATTCAAAATAAGTACAAAAGATTTTAAATTAAAGGAAGAAGATTTTGTTTTAATTGAAGTTGAAGACAATGGGACAGGTATGGATGAATATGTCTTAAACCATATATTTGAGCCATTTTTTACAACAAAAGAAAAGGGGAAAGGAACTGGTTTGGGACTTTCAACTTGCTATGGAATAATTAAGCAACTTGGAGGGAATATTGAATGTTCTTCTCAAAAAGGGGAAGGGACTCTCTTTAAGATTTACCTTCCAAAAACAAAGGAAAAACCAAAAGAAAAAGGAAATAATCATTCAGTTGATTTAAGAAATATTAAAAAGGGAAATGTTTTAATTGTTGAAGATGAAGAACAATTAAAAGTACTCTTAAAAATAATGGTTTCTAATTTAGGGTTTGAAACATTTATTGCATCAAGTGGGGAAGAAGCCCTTGAAATTATCCAAAAAGAAAAATTTTTGCCAGATCTTGTTATTTCTGATTTGATTATGCCTGGAATGAGTGGGTTGGAATTGGCTGAAAAATTGAAGGAAAAATTTAAAAATATAAAAATAATAATTATTTCTGGATACTCTGATAAGATGGATATTGAAAAAATTGCAAAAAAAGAATATATATTTTTCTTGCAAAAACCTTTTACTGAAGCCCAATTGGTAAAAAAAATCTTGGAAATTTCAGAACTTTGAGAAAAATTTATTTTAAAGAGCTGAAATAATTATATAATTTTTATGGTATAATTTTGATATGGGAAGAATTGGTTTTCAGGAACTGCTGCTTATTTTGTTGATTTTACTTCTTCTTTTTGGAGCCACCAAGCTTCCAAAACTGGGAAGGTCTCTTGGGGAAGCCCTCAGAAACTTTAAAAAGGGCTTGAAAGAGGGCTCCAGGGAAGAAGAAAATAAAGAGGAGGAAAAAGATGAACACAATTAAAATTTTCTTTCTGATGTTTTTAATGACCCTTCTTTTTATCTTTGTGGGAAACCTTTTAGGTGGAACCCAGGGAATGATAACTGCCTTAATTTTTGCTTTCTTTATGAATTTTATAACTTACTGGTTTTCCTCTTCTATTGTTTTGAAAATGTATGGCGCCAGGGAAGTTACAGAAGAGGAGGCACCAGAATTTTACAATTTAGTTAAGGAAGTGGCTATGCAAGCAAATCTTCCAATGCCAAAGGTTGCCATTATCCCTCAGGATGCTCCAAATGCCTTTGCCACAGGAAGGAATCACCACAATGCTGTGGTGGCAGCCACAGAAGGAATCTTAAAACTTCTCTCCAGGGAAGAACTCAAAGGGGTAATTGCCCATGAATTTGCCCATATAAAAAACTATGATATGCTCATAGGCACAATTGCTGCCACCTTTGCAGCTGCTATGGCAATCCTTCCGAGGATGTTTTTATTCTTTGGCGGAGGAAGGGACAGGGATAGAAATCCCCTGGGTGCCATCCTTGCTCTGGTGGGAATGATTGTCCTTCCAATTGTAGCATTGCTTATAAGGATGGCTATTTCAAGGGCTGGTGAGTACAGGGCAGATGAAACAGGGGCAAGGTTTATTAAAAATCCTCAGGCTCTGGCTTCTGCTCTTGCAAAATTGCACAGCTACTCCCAGAGGATACCTCTTCAAGGGAACGAAGCCACAGCCCATATGTTTATTGTAAATCCATTTTCTGGCAAAAGTTTAATAAATTTATTTTCAACGCATCCGCCAATTGAAGAGAGGATAAACCGCCTTAAAAGTTTAGAAATTAGATAGTTTTTTTGCATAAACTGGAGGATTTATGAAAATTTTAAAATTTTCTCTATTTGTGTTTTCCTTTTTTTTTCTGGCTCCTTTTTCTTTTTCTCAAATAGAAGATGAAAAAATTGAAATATCTATGGCTACAGTTGAAGGGGCCAAAATTTCAGAGGAAGAAATAATTAAGTTAGAAGAAAAACTTAAAGAAACCCCAGAAAATCTTGTTTTAAGAGCAAAAGTTTTAGGTTATTATTTTAGTAGAAGTATTAAAGATAGGCAGTTGAGGAAAAAATTTCAGGAAAATGTTTTATGGGTAATAAAAAATAAGCCGGAAAGCCAGCTTGCAGGTATGCCCCAATGCGAACTAAATCCTCATATTGATGGAGAGATTTACGAGGAAGGGAAAAAATTATGGCTTGAAAATATTGAAAAGTTTAAAGAAAATAAAAAAGTTTTGGAAAATGCTGGGAATTATTTTATGGTTTATGATAAGGAGATTGCAGAAGGGCTTTTTAAAAAATTGCAGGAAATTGCTCCTGAAAATCCAATATATTATGAGAAATTAGGTCATCTCTATTCCCTAAAGATGATAGGAAAAAAAGGAAAGGAAAGGGAAGAAATTTCAAAAAAAGCACTTCTTCAATATGAAATTGCTTATTCTTTTGCAAATGAAATTCAAAAGTTTCATATTCTTGAGGAAATGGCGAAGTTATCATTTGAAGCAAATGAAATTGAGAAAGCAAAAAAATACTCAATGGAACTCTTGGATAAAAAAGAAGGCAAGGAAGGGAAGTGGTTTTATGGAAATGCAATCCATTATGGAAACATTGTTTTGGGAAAGATTGCTTTGAAAGAGAACAAAAAGGAAGAAGCAAAAAAATATTTAATTGAAGCAGGGAAAACCCCTGGTTCACCACAACTTAATTCCTTTGGACCTGATTTTACACTGGCAGAAGAGTTGCTTGAAGCAGGGG
>JBBFMJ010000249.1:0-3209 GCA_037478515.1 Thermoanaerobaculia bacterium | reverse complement strand
TTTTGATTCATACCTTGTGGATGTGGGGGTTCCTCATTTAATCATTCCCAGCCAGGAAAACTTATATAAAATAGATTTTTTAAACATTGCAAAAAAATTAAGATACCATAAAAACCTTCAGCCCCTGGGGGCAAATGTCTCCTTTGTCTGTCCTTTGGAAACAGATGTGATATTTATGAGAACTTATGAAAGGGGAATAGAAGATGAAGTTTTATCCTGTTCTTCTGGTGCCTGGGCTGCAATTTATGCTTTAAATTATGCAAATTACCCCTTAAAAACACAGGTACAAATTGCAAACCTTTCTGGAATTCCTCTCTATTTTGAATATGAAAAAGAGGGAAAGGAACTTAAAAATTTAAAGATGGAAGGGGACGCTCGCCTTCTATTCTTCACAAAAATTGAAAGGGAAGCTTATATCTGGGGTCCTTAACCAAATTTCCCTATAGCAACTTAAAACTTTTTCTGTAAAAATAAGGGTTTCCCTTGGAAGGTCTTTTCTATTTAAAACACAATTTATTCCACAGTTATAAGCAGCGATTGCTTTTGAAAGTTCCCCATTAAAATTATCCAATAAAAATTTAAAGTGCAGAGACCCTATCTCAATACTGAAGGCAGGATTCTTATGTCTATCCCAGATACTTTCCTCCGATACTAAATACTGCATCAGACCCACAGCCCCCTTGGAAGAGACAGCTTCCTCATCAAAACCGCTTTCTGCAAAGATTATACAGGCAAGAAGATGGGGATCAAGATTATTTTTTATACTATATTTTAATATAATCTCACCAAAAGGAATTCTTTTATAAGGGAAAAAATAGCAGGCAAAGTTAAAATTTTCCTCAAGTTTAAAATTTTTCTTTTCTTTTTTATAGAGAAAGGTTTTTTGAGAGATATCCAGAGGCAGAAAAAAAATTACAAAAAAAAAGATAAATTTTCTAATCTCTCTTTTCCCCCGAGATTTTTCTGTTTAATATATTGCTTACGGTATTTCTGTGAACCCCCAAAGCTTTGGCTGTCTCCTTTATATTTCCCCCATAATGGGCAAGAGCTTCCTCAATAAATTTCAATTTAAACTCCTCGCAGGCCTGGAGGAGGGGAATACGGGATGAAACCAGCTCCCTTATTATTTTTCTCAATTCCAAATCTAAGTTCATATTAAAATAATAAATCAAAAAAAAAGATTTTTCAATAACCAATTTTGGTGATATAATATATTTGAAAGGAGGTTTTATGAGAGTTTTAATTTGGATTTTATTCTTCTTGGGAATTTTGGCACTTTTAATTGGAACAATTCTTGCATTTACAGCCAATACTTTTATTCTTGCCCCTCAAGGGTACTGGAGAGGAGCAATGGCATTTTTTATGCTTTCCCTGACCCTGCATTTTTTAACGGGGGGTTGCTGCCACCAGCATAAAGAGGAAGAAAAAAAGTAATAAATTAGGGAAAAGGCAAAGAGATAATAAATTTTGTCCCCTTGGGGGAGTTTTTTTCAAAGGTAACTTTACCTTTGTGGTCTCTTATTATTCTATCCACTATGGAAAGCCCCATACCAGACCCCCTTCCCTTTGTGGAAACATAGGGTTTAAATAGATTTTCCTTTATGTTTTCAGGAATACCTGGCCCTTCATCAATTACATAAATCAGGGTTTTATCCACAGATATTTCTGCTTTCAAAATAATCTTTCCTTCAAATTTCATTGCTTCCACTGCATTGTCAATTAAATTTACCAGAGCCCTCCTTATAAGTTCCTTATCAGCAACTATCTCTGGAAAATCCTGTGAAATTTCCAGTTCCACCTTTAAATGGGGATGAAGATTGCTGTAAAGATCCTTTAATTGAAAAAAAAGGTCTTTCAAGTCCATCTTCTGAGGATGAGGAAGGGGCATTCTGGCAAACTGAGAAAAAGAGTCCACCATAAGTTTTAAATGATTTACTTCATCAAGAATAGTATTCAAGGCAGATAAAAGTTCTTCCCTTTGGAAATTCCCTTCTTCAATTTTCTTTAAAATATGTTCTGAAAAAAGCTGGATTGGGGTCAAAGGATTTTTTATTTCATGGGCAATTTTTTGGGCTGCCTCTTTCCAAGTTCCCATCCTCTGGGCTCTTATAAACTCCGTCACATCTTCAAAAATTAAAAGAAAACTATAAGAGGAAAAGGGTATAAAACTTACAGAAAAACATAAAAGATTGGGCTTTATCTCAAAAATTTGAGAACTAATTTTATTTTCCCTTTTTATATCCTGAAGCCAGGTGGACATGGGAGAAAACACCCCTTGAAGTTTTTCAAAAAGAATTTCCCCTTCCTTCAGTTCCAGCAGCTCTTTTCCCTTCCTGTTTATGGTTAAAATTGTCCCATCCACTGCCACATTTAAAATTCCTAAGGTAATGTTTTCCACAAGGGTTTTGAGGTATTCCCTTTCTTCAGCCAGCAAATTTCTATATTTTTTAAGCTCTTGAACCATAAAATTAAAATGGGTAAATAGAAGATCCCAGTCCTCCATATTTGCTGGTGGAAGTTTTATTTCCAGGTTTCCCCTTGCCACTTCCCTGGTCCCTTCCATAATTTGAGATAAGGGGGAAGTAAAATACCTCGTCAGATATGCTCCAAGCCATATACCAGCAAAAGCAATAGACAAGGTTAAAAATAGGAATATTAGAATTCTGGTAAGATCCAGATTTTTCTTCTGATAGGAAAGTTCTCTTAAATTTTGAGAACTTAGAAGAAATTTTTCCCTTCCTTCTCCAATTTCTGGAGGATAAACCCTTCCTGCAATTACAGAGTAGTTTTTTCCATCTTTTATAAAACCACTTCCAGCCCTCAATATCCATTTTCCCTTTTCCTTTTTCCAAAGAAAACCCTTTCCATTTTCTAATATTTCCTTTAAAAAATCCTCTGAAACCACTGTGGTCTCTTTAAGGGGCAAACAATTTATGGAAAAGAGAAAATTCTTGCCTTCGTAAAGCTGATAAAAACTTACATTGGAACTTACGCAAAATTTTTGACCTTCCTTTAGCCAGTTCTTCTCTGATATTTTTAAAAACTGATTGGAAACCTCCCCTGCAAACTCAAAGAGCCCCTTCATCTCATTTTTATCCCATTCCTTGACAATTTCCTCAACCTGGGAAAAGGTCTCAGGCAGGTCTTGAGGGATTTTATTTGCCTGCACTATCAAATCCATTCCAAAAATAAATAAAAAAACAATGGGT
>JBBFMJ010000248.1:0-3223 GCA_037478515.1 Thermoanaerobaculia bacterium | reverse complement strand
CCTGGATCAGGCAATTTCCTGGACAAAGGCAGCTCTTCTGGATGGAAAGTTACAGGTTCTTTTATCCCCACCAAAGGTGGAACTGGAAGATGTAAAGGATATACTTAAAAGAAGTATAATTGTTCCTAAAGGGCTTGAGCCCTTAAAAGCCACCTTTTCCTATGTCTACCAGGCAGGAGAAAGGGGCAAAACTCTTCTCATAGGCACTATTTTACTTCAGGATAGAGAGATAAAATCCCTGGAAGTCAAAGGGGAAATATTGAAAAACAGGAAACTTTATGAATCCTTTAACTTAAGATACTATTTTGAAGAACTAAATCCCCCTTACCCGGCTTCATTTCAAATTTCTCTCTTCCCTGGAACCTATGAAATTAAAATCCTTGCTCAGGAAAGTTCGGGGAAAAAGGGTTTTAATCTATTTGAAAAGATAGAAGTCCCTTCAATGGATGCAGTAAATTTAAAGGAAAGCAGGGAAAATATTTTTGAAATCACAATTCCTTTCCAGGAAACCCCTCAGAAAGGGATAACCCAGTTTCAGGTTAATGTTCCACCCAGAGTAAAAAGTGTAAAATTTTTTTTAGACAATATCTTTGTTGCTCAGAAAAATAAATACCCCTTTTCCATAGAAATAGATTTAGGGAACCTTCCCCTTCCGCATACCATTGAAGCCATAGGATATGACAGTGAAGAAAAGGAAGTGGGGAGGGATGTAATTTTTATAAATCAGGGAATTGATTCCTTTAAAATTAAAATATTAAGTCCCAGAGGAAATCTGATTTATTACAAAAATGTTTTTTTCAAAGCAGAAATATTAAAACCAGAAGGGAAAAAGGTAGAAAAGGTGGAGCTCTGGGAAGGCGAAAATCTGGTTATGGAATACTTGACCCCGCCTTATGAAGGCATAATATCAATTCCCTACAAACCCCAGCCCCTCCTGAGGGCAGTGGCATATCTGGAGGATGGCAGGAAAACAGAAGACACTGTTCTTTTAAACTCTTCCCTTTTTGAGGAAAAACTAAAAGTGAATTTTGTAAATTTATATGTATCTGCTACAACTTCCAGTGGAAAACCTGTAAAGGGACTTAAAAAGGAGGACTTTGAAATCTTTGAAGATAATATAAAGCAGGAGATAGTGGATTTTAAAGAAGCAGGGAATCTGCCTTTAAACCTTTCCATTCTTCTGGACACCTCTGCTTCTATGGAACCATATTTTGAAAATATAAAAAAAGCCATTTTATTCTTTTCAGAAAACTATTTAAAGGAAGGGGACAAAATTTCTATAATCTCTTTTAATTCTACTCAAAAGGTTTTGCTCCCCTTAACTTCAGAAAGGAAAAATATCTCTCCCTATCTGGAAAATTTAAAGGCAGAAGGCACTACAAACCTTTATGATGCAATTGTATTTTCCCTTTACCAGTTTCAAAACAGAAGGGAAAGGAATGCCCTTTTGCTCCTGACCGATGGAAAGGATACTGGCTCTTCTTTCAAATTTGAAGATTGTCTTGACTATATAAAACACTCCCAGGTAATAGTTTACCCCCTCGCAATAAATATTAAATTTACAGACCTGAAAATCAGAAAGGTTCTCTCTGATATAGCAGAGGTCTCTGGGGGAACCTTTTTCCCCATTACCAGCGAAGAAATAGATTACACCTATAAAAGAATTTCAGAAGAATTGAGAGCCCAGTACCTTATATCTTATATTTCTTCACAAACGGGGGAAGGTTTTAGAAAAGTTCAAGTAAAGATCAAGGAAAATTTAATTGCAAAAACCATTTCTGGATATTTCCCTTAAATGGAACTCATTGAAGGCACCTTTCTGGAAAGGATAAATAGGTTTACCCTTAAATTTTCCCTTGATGGCAAAACTTACAGGGCATATCTTCCAAACCCAGGAAGGCTTTGGGAAATTTTACAAAAGGGCAGGAAAATATACGTAGAAAAAAATCCGCACTCCACCTTTAAATATAGGGTCTGGGCAGCAGAAAAAGAAAGGGAAGTAATACTTCTTTATTCTTCTTATTGTAATAAAATTGCCCAGGATTTAATTGTAAAATTTTTTGGTTATGAAATTATAAAGAAAGAGCCAAAATTTTTAAATCACAGATTTGATTTTTTAATAAAAGACAAAGGGGAAGAGTTTTTTGTAGAAGTTAAGTCAGTTACCCTTTTTAAAGATGAATTTTCTATGTTTCCAGATGCTCCCACGAAAAGGGGAAAGGAGCATATAAATTTACTTAAAAACATAGGAAAGGGAATGGTCTTATTTATAACAAGCAATTCAAAGGTAAGGTATTTTTTGCCTGAATTTCACACAGACCCCCAATTTTCAAGAGCTCTTTACGAAGGGAGAAACAGTTTAAAAATAATTCCCCTGGTATTAAAATTTGATAAAAATTTAAATTATGAAATGGTAAGAATAGCCAAAATTCCCTGGAAGATTTATGAAAGGGAAGCAAAAGGGAAGGGTAGTTATATCTTTTCTGGATATCTGGGTAGGAAAAAATGGATAAATTTTGGAAAGGATAAAAAGTTTCTATTTGAAAAGGGCTGGTACCTTTATGTAGGCTCTGGAATGGGATCCTTAGAAGGCAGGATAAAGAGACACTTGAGAAAAAGAAAAAAAACACATTGGCATTTGGACTATTTAAGAGAAAATTTAAAAAAAATAAGGGTCTTTCCCATTTATTCCTCAAAAAGGTTAGAGTGTAAAATTTCAAAAGAACTTTCAAAAATATCCACAAGTTATGTTAAATTCTTTGGCTCCAGCGATTGTCTGTGCCCTTCCCATCTTTTTTATTTCAAGGAAAATCCTCTGAAAAACCAAAATTTTATAGAAATGCTTCTGGATTTAAGGATGAAAAAATTATCAGGTAGAGCACCTTAAATTTAAAAGCATAGAATAAATTTTTATCAGAATAAAAGAAAGAAGGGTTATATAAATTCCCAAAAAAGGGACAAGAAGGGTTCCTGAAATAAGAGCCCCAAGGGATGCCCCCAGGTGGTCCTGGGCTTCCATATCTCCCCCTGCCTTCTGGTCCCCTCCCCTTAAAAGTCCAATGAAGGTAAAGGGCATTCCTGAAAAAACACCTGCCAGAAAGAAAAAAAGATAAAAAAGGAAAGGATTAAATTTGTCCAGAAAGAAAAGGAAGAAAAGATAAAGTATTAAAATTAATTCCAGATAAAAAAGTTTTATACCTCTTTTAAAAAGAAAATTTGCAAC
>JBBFMJ010000247.1:0-3232 GCA_037478515.1 Thermoanaerobaculia bacterium | reverse complement strand
CTGTCTTTATTGCCTGGGCTACAGTATTTGGAATATCTGCAAATTTTAAATCTAAAAAAACCTTATGATTTCTGGCAAACTCTTTAACAAAGGAAACTCCAAAGTTTAGAAAACTTTCAAGTCCTATTTTAAAGGCACATCCTGTATCTTTTAAGCTATCAATGACCCTGTCCATTTCTTCCTTTTTTGAAAAATCCAGTGCCACAATTATTCTTTCTTCTTTATTCATAGGTCTTTACCTCCCCGATTAAATCTTTTATTGAATTTATTTTCTTTTCTTTAAGGTATTTTTTTAAGCCATTAATTATTTCCATTGGGGCTTTAGGATTTTTAAACAAAATTGTTCCAATCTGAAAGGCGGAAGCCCCTGCAAGAATATACTCCAAGCCATCTCTGTAATTTTCCACTCCACCGGAAGCAATTATCGGAACTTTAAAATTTTTATTTATTTCATAAACTAATCTCAAGGTCAGTGGTCTTATGGCTGGACCTGATAGGCCTCCAAAGATATTTCTAATTTTTACCATGCCTGTATCTACATCAATAGCCATTGCCTTATAGGTATTTGCACAGGTTAAGGCATCTGCTCCTGCATCTATGGCTGCCTTTGCCAGGGGAAGAATAGAGGTTACATTGGGAGAAAGTTTTACCCATAGGTCCTTTTTATAAATTTTTCTTATCTTAAAGACCAGATCTTTTAAAATTTCTGGTTCTGTGCCAAAATGTATTCCACCCTTTTGAACATTGGGACAGCTACAATTAAGCTCTATTGCTGGAATTATGTCTATTTCATTAATAATTTCAGAAAGTTTAAGATATTCCTCTTCTGTTTCTCCAAAAATATTTGCAATAAAAACCCCTTTTTTCTTTTTTAATTGGGGTAGTTTTTCATTTATAAATTTTTCTATTCCCACATTTTGAAGTCCAATGGAATTTATCATTCCCGAAGGGGTTTCACAAATCCTTGGGGGAAGGTTCCCCTGCCTTTCTTTAAGAGAAAGTCCCTTTAAAACTATCCCCCCCACCTCTTCAAGGGAGAAAAAGTCCTCCATTTCCAGCCCATAACCGCAGCAACCCGAGGCAAGAATTACTGGATTTTTTAAATTTAAATTTCCTATTTTAACCTTTAGGTCAATCATAACTTATCCCAGAGGATTTCTTTTGAATTGAAAATAGGCCCTTCTGTGCAGGCACAGATATTTCCGTTTTTTGTGGGTATTACACAACCCAGGCAAACTCCGTACCCACAAGCCATTATGGGGTCCATACTTACATATAAATCCAGTTTTTCCCTATTGCAAATTTCCTTCAAAGCTTTAAACATAGGAAGGGGACCACATCCATAAACTTTTTCTATTTTTATTTTATTGAGATTTTTTTGAAAGATATCAGTTATAAGCCCTTTTTCCCCCAGGGAACCATCTTCCGTTCCAACAAATAAATTTTCCTTTTTTAAAAGCTTTTTTAAAGCTTCAAGTAAAAGAATGTCCTTTTCAGTTTTGCCTCCGTAAAAAATGTAAATATTTTTAAGGTTATTGCCTTTTTTTAAGTAAAAATAAAGAGGAGCTATTCCATACCCCCCAGCTACCAGAGCTACCCTTTCTTCCTTTTTGAAGGAATTTCCCAAGGGTCCTAAAATATTAATTTCCTCATTTTCTCTAATCTTTGATATTTTTTTTGTAAATTTACCCACCATTTTTATCAAAATTTCTATATAATTTCCCTCCCAGTTTAAAACACTGAAGGGTCTTGAAAAGGTAATATCTGAATTCTTATCTGAAAGCATAACAAACTGCCCTGGCTGGAATGAAAATTTTTTGTATGGAAGTAAAACCTTTAATTTCAAGTAATATTTACTTAAAATTTCAATCTTTTCTATTTTACCCTTTACAAAATTTTTCATTTAAGGCATTATATCAGGAATGGAAAAAATTTTAAAGAGCCACCTTCTGGGTAAGTTAGCCATTTGCATATTTTTCTTTTCCCTTCATATTTCTTTTATTATAAGTTTACTTAATCCCCAGATGCCAGTAACCACAGGCAGTGCTTTAATTCTTTTAACCCTTATTTTTATTTTTTCTTCCCTTACCTTCGGAATTTTTCTATTTTTTGTATTTTTTAAGTTTCATAAATACTCCAATTTAATTTTTATATTTTTTTGTTTTTCTGTAGTTATGATTTATATAGTAGAAAAGAATTTGCATCCCCTTTTTTTTCATCCTTCTTTATATAAATTGTTAAATAAAGGGATCTGGACCTCTTCCATAACTTTTTTGGGTATTTTATTTTTAAAGGACCACAAAAGGGTTCTGGCAATTCTTCTTATAGCAAGCAGTATATTTTTGTACCAGAGAAGGGACGCCATAAAATTTAAGAAAACGGCTACCTATTCTATGGAACTGGAACTGGAGGATAAACCAAAATTTCATTTTTATGTTTTCGAAACTTCCAAAAGTGAAAACTTTATTCAGGAATTAAAAGAAAAGGAAGAGTATAAAGGTATTTATAAAATTTTAGAAGAGGGAAGCCGGGGAGTTTTTCAACTGCCTTCCTATTTTGACGGAGAAGTTTTAAGGTGCACTATTTTTACTGGAACCTACCCCTATGTCCATAGAAATTTTGGAGACAGAACAAATGTTTTTCTTCCCCTTTATAATTTCGATATTTTTCCTTTTTTATTTCCAGGGATTTTTAAAAGAGAAATTTCTTCCCAGGTGCCTTATTTATGGGAAATCCTTGAAAATTTTAAAATGCCAGTCCGCGTGGAAGGCTTTGGGGCTGGCTATGGTTACAAAAAGGAGGAGGCAGTTTTCCATATTTACTATAGAAGTTTTATGGAGAAAGACCTTACTTTGGGGAAGGATTTGGAAAAAATAAAAGATAACTTAAAAGAGAAAGATTATATATGCTTTCTTTTACCCCAGAAGGGTTTTTTCTATATAAAAGGCAAAGATATTAAAGAGGATTTTATAATTACTTCTATGAAGCTGGTAGACCCTGTGCCTACAATATTATATCTCTATGACCTGCCTCTGGGAAATTATCTTTCAGGGAGAATTTTATCAGAATGCATAAAGGAGGATTATTTAAAGGAAAATCCCATAGGGGTTATTGGAAAATATTGAAGAAAATAGAGTTTAAAAGTTATTTAACTTTAAAATGTAAGAAGTGGGCAAAGAGGATTAAAATCAGAGTTATCAGTATCAGGGTTATAATCTTACAAGGAGCTGTG
>JBBFMJ010000246.1:0-3234 GCA_037478515.1 Thermoanaerobaculia bacterium | reverse complement strand
TAAAGAATTTTTATAATTTAAATAATCCAAAATCAAAGTATGGAGTTCCTCACCAGAAAAGACCTTTCCCTTCTTTGTCTTAACTTCAAAATTTTCTTTGAGTTTTTTCAAAAAGAAACCATCCATTTCCCTTTCATTTAAAAAATAGAGAACCTGATTTCCCTTCTCCACCCTGAAAAGGGGTGGCTGGGCTATAAAGAGATTCCCCTTTTCTATAATGGGAAACATATATCTATAAAAAAAGGTCAAAAGAAGGGTTCTTATATGGCTTCCATCCACATCAGCATCGGTCATAATTATTATCTTCTTATACCTTAACTTTGAAGGGTCCAGATTTTCCTTATCAAAACCAACCCCTAAAGCAGCAATTATATTTCTGATTTCTTCATTGGAAATAATTTTATCCTCCCTTGCCTTTTCCACATTGAGTATCTTACCTCTCAAGGGCAGAACTGCCTGATACCTTCTGTCCCTTGCCTGTTTTGCTGAACCTCCTGCAGAATCACCTTCCACAATGAAAAGCTCAGCAAATTCAGAGGACTTTTCCTGGCAGTCAGCCAGTTTCCCTGGCAAGTTCGTGGAATCCAGAGCCCCTTTTCTCCTTACAATTTCCTTTGCCTTTCTGGCTGCTTCCCTTGCCCTGGCTGCTTCAATCATCTTATCAATAATTTTCCTTGCCACTGAAGGATTCTCTTCCAGGTATGCTTTAAATTTTTCCATAATAACTGATTCCACCCAGCCCTTCACATGGGAAGAGACCAGCTTTTCCTTTGTCTGGGAAGAAAACTTTGGATCGGGAATCCTTAAATTTATAACTGCAATCAGCCCTTCCCTTACATCTTCACCAGCAAGGTTTTCTTTTAAGTCCTTTTGCATATTGTGTTCTTCTATATAGGAATTTATAGCACGGGTAAGGGCTGCCTTGAAACCTACCACATGGGTTCCACCATCTTTATTGTTTATGGTATTTGTAAAGGCAAGGATTTGTTCATTGTAAGAATCAGTCCACTGCATTGCAATTTCCAAACTTTCTTCTTTTCCCCCTTCCTTTTTTAAATCACTAATGTATATGGGTTTAGGATGAAGGGGGGTTTTGTTTTCTGAAAGGAATTCCACAAAGGAAGTAACCCCTCCTTTATAAAGGTATTTAACCTTTTTTTCATCCTTTTCATTTAATAATGTAATTTCAAGCCCGCTGTTTAAAAAGGCAATTTCCCTCAAGCGCTTGCTCAAGGTCTCAAAATGAAATTCCATATTTGAAAAGATCTGTTCATCGGGATAAAAACGAATCTTTGTCCCTGTCTTTTTTGTCTCCCCTATCTTTTTCAAAGGAGTTATGGGTTTTCCCCTGCTGTAAGTTTGAACCCAGATGTAGCCATCCCTTTTAATTTCAAGTTTTAATTCCTTAGATAGTGCATTTACCACAGAAACCCCTACCCCGTGGAGCCCCCCTGATGCCTTATAAGCATTGTGGTCAAATTTTCCCCCTGAATGAAGTTCTGTCATTATTATTTCAACGGTTTCCCTCTTTTCTGTAGGGTGTATTCCTACAGGTATTCCCCTCCCATTATCTTCCACAGTAACTGACAAATCATCATGGATTATGACCTTTATTTTGTCGCAAAAACCTGCCTGGGCTTCATCCACAGAATTATCCACAAGCTCAAAGACCATATGGTGAAGTCCTGTCCCATCATCAGTATCTCCAATGTACATCCCTGGTCTTTTTCTTACACCATCCAACCCTTTTAAGAGTTTTATACTTTCTGAAGTATACTCTGAGGACATATTTTCTCCTGAAAAAAATTAAGTTAAACTGTCATTGGCATTAATATATAAATATGGTCAATATTTTCTTCCTTTGGAATAAAGGTTGCCTTTGCTTTCATATCTTTAAAATAAACCTCAATGGTGGTATCAGAAAGAGTACTTAAAAAATCAATTAGATATTTTGCATTAAAAGTTATCTGAAATTGTTCCCCAGAATAATCCACTTCCAGCTGTTCAATGGCTTCCCCTATGTCTGGATGGGAACCATCCAGCACCAGTTTTCCCTTCGTTAAAAGAAATCTTATTCCATAGTATTTCCCCAAACTTATAACAGAAACTCTCCTTACAGCATCATAAAGCTTGCTTCTTTCAATGGTAAAGGTCTTATCCCCCCTGTCCATTAAATAGTTTTTATAATCTGGAAACTTTGCCTGGAGTTTTCTTGCTATTATCTGCCTTTCATTTAAAATAAAAGCAGAAAACTGATCAAAATTACAAATTATAACTGTTTCTTCTCCATCCAATCTGGCAAGTTCAGCACAGGCTTTTCTTGGAATTATGGATTCTTCAAATGTATACTTATCTTTAATCTTGCATTTAATAACCACTCTGGAAAGCCTATGACCATCAGTTGAAGCCAGTTCCAGATTCTTTTCCTCTACTTTGAAGCATACTCCACCCAGCTGATACCTGTATTCTTCCATAGAAACAGAAGGCAGGGTCCTCAAAAGCCCATCCTGGAGCATTTTAAAATCCACCTCTATCCCTCTTTTTTCCTCTACATAAGGGACCTTTGGATAATCTTCCTCAGGCAGAACTGAAAGGTCATAATTTACATTTTGTGCTCCGATATGGAGTTTTCCATGGTCTTTTAAATTCACTTCCACATCTCCATCGGGTAGAAGGGAAAAAATTTCAGAAAGCTTAGAAGCCATCACTGTGGCACTCCCTTCCTTTTTTACTTCCACTGGAACCCTGGAATGGTAGGTTACATCCAGATCTGTGGCTACTATTTTCAAAAATCCCCCTTCCACTTTAAGTAAAACATTTACAAGTATGGGGATGGTTGTTTTCTTTTCCACCACTGATTGAGCAATGGAGAGTTCCTTCCTTAAAATGTCCCTTGAAACAAGAAAATGCATTTAACCTCCTCACAGCTTTTTATTAATAAAAAACTAATCTTTTAATTATAACATAAAATAAAAAAAATTTCCTGTGGAATTGTGGATAAAAAAGGGTTCTTTTCATTAAAATAGAGGAAAGATTGTCTTTAACAAATCTGTGGATTTTTAGTGGAATTGTTCCAGAAGCTCGTCTAAGGATTTTTTAAGTTCTACTGATTTTTCCCTCATTTCCTCAATTTTTTCCACAGAATAAATTACAGTGGAATGGTGTTTGTTTCCAAAGAGTTTTCCAATTTCAGGGTAGGATAAATCTGTTATTTTTTTCAGTATCCACATACAG
>JBBFMJ010000245.1:0-3244 GCA_037478515.1 Thermoanaerobaculia bacterium | reverse complement strand
GATATTGTGGTAAGTGAAAAAGAAGAGATATTTAAGTTTAAAATAAAAAATAAGACAAATACTACATTTAAAAGCAATGGTGAATATCCAAAACTGGCTGCAATTTTTGGAAGAAGGGACTTTCAAGGGATTGATGTATCTTCCTTTGAGATAATAGATAAATTTCCAAATAATGAAGTGACAATCAAAACGTTTTCTGAAATTTTCAATGCTTATATAGGATATTACATTCTTGAAATGCCAGTTGGTGACTTTCCACCAGAGGCAGAAGCATATTTAAAAATAAAAATAAATTACAGATATGACGATTCTGCACATTATTATGCCTCCTATTTAATTTCCCCTCTTGCTTTGTATTTTTCACACATTAAAAAAGATGAAAGCGATTATACAATCAGGACATCCTCTGGAAAAGGGATATGGGTGTACCACCCCCCAGAGGATGAAAATATTTTTTTCTTAAATAAAGAGATATTATTAAAAAAAACAATAAAATAGACAATAATTGAAAAATCAAAAGATGAAAACATAAAATGATGTTTTATAGAAAAAAGCATAAAGCAATTTACTAAAAAGATCCCTGCAACTTTTGACATTGCTAATTGGCTTTCTTTAAGTTAAAATATATCTTTATGGATTATGTCGCCTTAATATTGTCGGGAGGGGAAGGGACACGGCTTAAGCCCTTAACCTTAAAAATCCCAAAGCCAGCAATCCCTCTGGTAAACAAGCCCTTTCTCTTTTATCAAATGGACTTAATTGAGAGTGCTGGAATAGAAAAATGTTTTCTCTTATCTGGCTATAAAGCAGAGATTTTAAAAAATACCTTCAAGAGCAAATATAAAAATTTAAATATAGAAATAATTGAAGAAAAAAAACCCATGGGAACTGGAGGTGCCATTGGCTTTGCCAAAAGTAAAATAAATAGTGGAGCAATTGTCTTTAATGGAGATGTCCTCTTTGAAGTGGATTTAAAAGAAGTTATAAAAGAACATAAAGAAAGAGAAGCTTTAGGGACAATAATGGCAATATCCGTGGAAGACCCTTCCAGATATGGAGTAATCTTAATGGATGAAAAGGGTAGAATAAAAGAATTTCTTGAAAAGGTAAAGGAACCTCCTTCAAACTGGATAAATGCAGGGCTTTATATCCTTGAGAGAAAAATTCTGGAAGAGATACCCGATACCCCCTGCTCTATTGAAAGGGATGTCTTTCCTCAACTTTTAAAGAAGGGATTTCATTTTCATTGTTTTAAATATAAAGGTTACTGGAAAGATATAGGAACAATTCAAAGTTTCAAAGAAGCTACTTTTGATTTAATTGAGGGAAAGGTTTTGAGGTGGAAAAATGAGGCAAGGGAAAAGAGGTTGCTTTCTATGACAGACACCGTTGAAATTGATGAATTTTCAGTTATAGGTCTGGATTGTCAGTTAGGGAAGGGGGTAAAAATAAAAAAAAGTATAATCTTTGATGGATGCAAAATAGGAGAAAATTCAGAGATAGTACATTCTATAATTTCTTTTAATTTAAAAATAGAAAAAAACAGAAAAATAGAAGGGGAGGTTTTAATTGAAGATTGAATTTGGAACAGATGGATGGAGAGGTAAAATTGGAGAAGATTTCTCCTTTAAAAATATTGAAAAGATTGGATATGCAATTATAAATTTTTTAGAAAGCAAACCGAAAATCTTACCTTTCTTCAAAAGGGAAATCCTAATTGGCTATGATACAAGATTTTTAGGTAAAGAAACTGCACATTTTCTGGCAAATCTTTTTTCAAATTATGGCTTTAATGTGATGATTTCAAAGGAGCCAGTGCCCACCCCTGCTTTAAGTTATGGAACTTTCCACTTTAAACTTCCCATTTCTTTGATGATAACTGCTTCACATAACCCTGCAGTTTATAACGGAATTAAAGTTAAAGCATGGTATGGTGGATCTGCTTTACCTGAAATATATGATGGAATTAAAAATCTTTTAAATAATAAAAAACCAATAAAAAAAAGCAAAGGAAGTATTCAAGAAATTGATCTGATAGACATCTATATTGAATATCTCAAAAAAAATGTAAACTTTGAAAAAATTAAAGAAAATAAAATTAGAATTTTATGGGATCCAATGTTTGGAGCTACCTCCTTTATAATTAAAAAACTTTTTAAAGAATTGGAATCGGAAGAAGAAATTATAAATTCTTATCCAGACCCTTATTTTGGTGGCATCCAGCCAGAGCCAATTCCTAAAAATTTAGGAAAGACAATTGAATTTGTTAAAAAAAATAAATTTGACATTAGTGCAGCAGCAGACGGAGATGGAGATAGAATAGGAATTATAACAAGAGATGGGGAATATCTATGGAACCATACAATTATTCCAATTCTTTCCTTATATTACCTCGAAGAAAAAGGGGAGAGGAGAGGAATTGCCAAAACATTTTCTTCTACCTTATATCTAAATAAAATAGCAAAAAAATATAAAATAAAAATTTATGAAACACCTATTGGTTTTAAATACCTTTGTCCTTACCTTATGAAAAAGAAGGTCTTTATTGCAGGGGAAGAAAGTGGAGGAATTGCCTTTTCCTCTTCCCTTCCCGAAAGGGATGCCATACTTTCCTTTTTAAAAATCCTGGAAATGCTCTCAGAAAAAGGGGAAAAACTTGAATACTTTTTAAATAACTTAAAAAAAGAATTTGGCACGCTCCATTATAAAAGAGAAGATATGGGAATGAAAGTAGGCACTGCTAGGGGTTTTGTTGAAGAAATTTATAAAAAACCTCCCAAAAATATTGCAGGACTGGAAGTTTCAAAAGTCAAAAAACTGGATGGGGTAAAACTTTATTTTGATGAAAAAGGATGGTTGCTTTTTAGAGCTTCTGGAACGGAGGATCTTTTAAGGATTTATTGCGAAATGGAAAGTGCTGAAGAGGTGGAAAAGGTTTTATCCTCTGTAAAAGAATATGTTAGAAATCTTTAATGTAAATCCTGCCTTTCCTTATCTCTTTATCTTTGGTCTTCTTTTCCTTGGTGCTTTTGGCCCCACCCTTCCTGAGGAAATTGTTCTTATAATTGCTGGATATTTTATAATAAAATTTAACTTAAACCCCCTGGAGATATTTCTGATTTCCTTTTCGGGCATAGTTATCTCTGATAATATAATTTACCTTTTAGGTTTAAAGGTGGGAAGTCCCTTATTAAAAAACAAACTTTTCCATAAAATTTTTTCTCCTACAAAACAAAGATGGGTA
>JBBFMJ010000244.1:0-3251 GCA_037478515.1 Thermoanaerobaculia bacterium | reverse complement strand
AAAGACCTTTTTTGTGATTATTTCAGAGGAAAACTCAAAGGTAAAGTGCCTTATAAACTATAATGAAAAGTTGGAATAATATAAGATTTCTCTGAATAAAAATTTTTTTAAGTCCAAAAAGGGTGTCCTTCCTTTAATATTATGCTAAAATTTTAATTTATGCTAGATTTAAGAAAAATTGAAGGAACCTTTGCTCTTTTTTTTGTAGCTATTGTATGGGGTTCTACTTTTATCCTTGTAAAAGAAGCCCTGAGCATTTCACCGCCCTTTTCTTTCCTCTTTTTTAGATTTTTTTTATCCTTTTTAATCCTTCTTCCCCTCTATTTTATTTATAAAAATCCTTTAAATCTCAAGATTTTAAGGGATGGCATTCTTATGGGGGTTTGTCTTTTTCTTGCTTTTGCCTTTCAGACCTTTGGTTTAAAATATGTGGAAGCATCCATTACTGCTTTTATCACTGGGCTTTATGTTATTATTGCTCCCCTTATGTCAAATTTTATATTAAAGAAAAAACCCTCACTTCTTTCTATTTTTGGAGTATTTTTATCCACCATTGGCCTTGGACTTATGACTTTAAAGGGTGGTTTCCACATTTCAAAGGGGCAGATTCTTGTTTTAATATGTGCCATTCTTTATTCCATTCATATAATAATGACTGACTACTATACAAGAATTCACTCAATTTTAAATTTAACCATCATACAACTGGGGGTTGTGGGGATTCTTTCTTTTCCCCTCACTTTGATTTACCACAAAACTTTCTTTATTTCTCAAATAAAACCAATTTTTTACATTTCTCTGGGAATAACTTCAATTTTTGCCACAGTTCTGGCATTTCTTGTGATGATGAGGTATCAAAAGGAAACAAATCCCACAAAAGCCTGCTTAATTTATGCCACCGAAATAGTGGCAGCAGCCCTTTTTAGTTTTATTTTTGCAGGGGAAATCTTGAGTTTTAAGGAATATTTTGGAGGTTTTTTGATAATTTCTGCCATTTTCCTTGCCAGGGAGTGATATGAAGATATTTTTTGTGCTTTTTGTATCAGTTATTGCAGTTTCCTTTGCTTCAATTTTTATTAAACTCTGCCCTGAAGTGCCAAGTATTACTATTTCCTTTTACAGAATGTCTGTCTCTGCCATTATAATTTCCTTTTTTGCCCTTGGAAAATTAAAAGAATTAAGGGAAATGGACAGGAAAATGTTTTTTTTAAGTGTTTTAAGTGGGGTTTCTTTAGCCCTGCACTTTATTTTCTGGATTTCTTCCCTTAAGTTTACCTCTGTGGCTTCTTCCGTTGCCCTGGTTACCACAGACCCTATTTTTGTAGGTATCTTTTCCTTTATTTTTTTAAGGGAAAAACTTTCAAAAAATTTAATAATAGGTATAATTTTATCCGTATCTGGAAGTTTCATACTGGCTTTTGGAGATAAACCATCCTTGGAGCTTTTAAGGGAAGGTAAAAATCCTCTTTTAGGGGATATACTTGCTTTATCTGGTGCCATAATGGCTTCCCTTTATATTTTACTGGGCTCCAGAATAAGAAAAAAGATTTCTCTTGTACCCTACAACTTTATTGCTTACAATTCTTCAGCCCTTTTTCTGCTTCTGGTTGTGATATTTGCAGGGCTTCCTGTGAAAGGGTTCAATAAAATGTCCTATCTGTACCTTTTTTTGCTGGGGGTGGTTCCTCAACTCATCGGGCATACGGGCTTCAACTGGGCACTGAAATATGTAAAGCCAGCCCTTATTGCCATAACAATCCTCGGGGAGCCCATTGGAGCCACAGCCCTGGCATATTTTATATTTAAAGAAACCTTAAAGGCAACTCAAATTTTTGGGATGTCCTTAATTTTTATTGCCATAATTATCTCATTTAGCAAGAAAAATTAGATATGTTATAATATAAAATATGAACCAGGAATTGAATCAGAGGGAAAGGGAGATATTGAAGGAAGTGGTAACCCATTACCTTGCATGCAGTGAACCTATATCTTCCCGCTACCTTGCAAAAATAGGAAAATTTTCCCTTTCTCCTGCCACCATAAGAAATGTTATGCTTGACCTTGAGGAAAAGGGATATCTTTATCAACCACACATATCAGCAGGGAGGATTCCCACAGATAAAGGTTTCAGGTTTTATATTCAGGAACTTTTTATTGAAGGGATGAAAAGCCCGAAATTCATAAAACAGATAAATGAGGCATTTTCTTCATCGGATTATTCAAAGCTGGTGGAAACCATTCCAAAAATTATGGCAACGGTGACCCACCAGATAGGGCTTTTCATAGCACCCCATTTTGGACATATTCCCTTGAAAAGTTTGGATTTTATTCCAGTAGATGAAAAAAGAATTCTGGCTATTTTAATTGCCCGTTCAGGGACTATACTTAATAAATTGATTAATGTGGACACCCTCTGGAGCCGAAGGGAGCTTTCTATAATTTCCAGATACCTCACTGCCAGGTATGCAGGGAAGACCCTTTTTCAGATAAAGGCAATCCTGGAAAAGGAGCCAAAGGTGGAAGGGCTGGAAGGAGAATTCTTACCAAAAAGTTTAAAACTTTCTCAAAAAATAATAGAAGAACTGGATGGGATTGAATCTTTCCACATTGAAGCTGACCTCACCAGGGAAAATGCAGCAAACCTTCTGATTAAGTTAAAAAATTCTTTGAATGAAAAAAATAAATTGATGGAAATATTAAATAAATGTATTCAATATGAGTCACCACAAGTATTTATTGGTGAGGAGACATATTTTACACAAAAATTTGACTGTGCCTTGGTGGCTTCAAAATATGGGATGGAAGAACAAACCCTTGGGGCTGTAGGAATAATTGGACCTAAAACAATGCCCTATCATCTGGTCATACCAGTGGTTCAAGAAACAGCAAAACTTTTATCAAAAAGCATTTTAGCAAAGGAGGATTGATATGTCCGAAGACGAAAAAGACGTGGTTATAATTGAAGATACCGGGGAAACTCTGGAGGATTTAAAAAAAGAATTTGAAGAGGAAAAAAAACCACCAGAGGAACTTGAAAATTTAAAAAAGGAAGCCCAGGATCTGAAAGAAAAGTATTTAAGGGCAGTGGCTGAAATAGAAAATATGAAGAAGAGGTTTTTAAGGGAAAGGGAAGAAAGTCGCCTTTACAGTATGCAGGATTTCCTGAAAGAGTTTTTACCTGTTCTGGATAATTTAAAAAGGGCACAGGGCGAGGAAAAAAACATAGATGCTATAAGTGAAGGGCTTAAATT
>JBBFMJ010000243.1:0-3259 GCA_037478515.1 Thermoanaerobaculia bacterium | reverse complement strand
GAGTGTAGTTTAAAAAGGAAAGATTTGCTTAAAATTGCTTTAAAACTTGGCTCTGATGTCCCATTTTTTATAGAAGGAGTACCTGCTTTTGTCTCAGGAAAGGGCGATAAAATTTTAAAAAGGTCAGTAAAATTAAAACTTCCTGAAAAGATTGTGCTTTTTATACCACCTTTTTCAATTCCTACAAAAAAAGTTTATAATGCCTATGATTTTTTAAAATTAAAAAAAGGGAGGTTTAAAAAAGAGGATTTTTTAAAGAATTTAAGCTTAAAATCCTTAAAAAATGACCTGCAGGAAGCTGCTTTTGAAGTGGAACCAAAACTGAAGGAGATTTATAATAAAATAAGAGAAACAGAACCTGATTTTTTAATTTTATCTGGCTCCGGTTCAGCTTTCTGGGGGTTTTATGAGGATAAAAAGAGGGAAGAAGAGGCAAAGAGGTTATTGACAAATTTTCTAAAATTTTATATAGTATCCTTTACAAATTTTTTACCCCTTCAAGGAGGAATTTTTTATGGATATCACTCAAGTACAGGTTTACCCCAGAGAAAGCGATAAAGTAAAGGGGTATGCAACAATTGTTCTGGATAACTGCTTTCTGGTAAATGATATAAAAATCATTTGCGGAAAGAATGGTTGTTTTGTATCAATGCCAGCAAAAAAGAGAAAAAATGGCAAATTCAAAGACATTGCCCACCCCATCACAAAAGATTTGAGGCAAAAAATAGAAGATGCCATCTTTGCTGAATACGAAAAAATGACTGGGAATAAATTAAGCCCCAGAAAACCCGAAGAAGGAGAAATAGGAGAAAGCTAACTGGGGCGTCGCCAAGCGGTAAGGCAGCGGCCTTTGGAGCCGCGATTCGGAGGTTCGAATCCTCCCGCCCCAGCCATTTAATATGCAGGGACCATTAAAGATAATTTTAGGCAGGTCTAACAGGGTTCTGGGAGAAAAAATTTGTGATTTTCTCTCAGCAAAAAGTGTGGAAATGAAGCTTAAAGATTTTTCAGATGGGGAAACCTGCTGTCAGCTTCTGGAAAATGTAAGGGGAGCAGATGTCTTTGTAATTCAATCTGGCTCACCCCCTCAGGATAAAAATATAATGGAACTTTTAATTATAATTGATACCTTAAAGAGGGCTTCTGCTTCCAGGATAACTGCAGTCCTTCCTTACTTTCCTTATGCAAGGCAGGACAGAAAGGACAGACCCAGAGTTCCCATCTCGGCAAAACTTATTGCAGAAATCCTTGAGGTGGCAGGGGCTGACAGGATTCTTGCTATGGATCTCCATGCCCCACAAATTCAGGGCTTTTTTAGAATACCTGTGGACCATCTTTTTGCAGTCCCTGTCTTTGTAGATAAAATAAAGGAGCTTAATTTTGATAATTTAGCCATTGTTTCTCCCGATGTAGGAGGGGTGGAAAGGGCAAAACTTATATATGACAAACTGGAAAAAAATCCTTCTCTTGTAATTATAAACAAACAAAAAGAAACTCCCAAGGAAAAGGATAAAGGGATAAAAGTTGATGCCATAATAGGAGAAGTTGAGGGCAAAAATTGTATTATAGTGGATGATATTGTAGATAGTGCTGGTTCTATCTGTGCCAGTGCCAATGCTCTGGTAGAAAAAGGGGCTTTGAAGGTTGTTGCCTTTTGCACCCATCCCATTCTCTCTGGAGAAGCCATAAAAAATATTAATGGAAGCAAAATAGAAAAAATCTATGTAACTGATACCATTCCCATAATGGAAGAAAAACTGGAAAAATGTAAAAAAATAGAGGTTTTGACCGTTTCAAAACTTTTTGGAGAAGCCATAAAAAGAATCCATGAAGACGATTCTGTTTCAATATTATTTGATTAGGAGGTATATCTATGTTAAAAGAAGCTAATCTGGAAGTAGAAATAAGGGAAGATTTGGGGAAAAACAGAGTAAATCGTTTGAGAAAATCTGGTAAGATCCCCGGGATAATATATGGAGGGGATCTTCCAGCAGTTCCAATTTCCCTTTCCGTAAAGGATTTTAAGGAGCTTTTAAAGAAGCGTATCCACGAAAATACTATTTTTTACCTTAAAGTCAAAGGCGGTGAAAATCCAAAACCAGCCCTGATTCAAAATTACCAGATCCATCCAGTGACAGGTGAAATTTTACACATTGATTTTATAAGAATTGATATGGAAAAGCCTGTTAAGGTAAAGGTTCCCATTGAATTTACAGGAATTCCTGTAGGTGTAAAACAGGGTGGCTACCAGGATATCCACTTAAGGGAAGTCCATTTGGAAGCAAAGCCAAAGGATATCCCTGAATGCATAAAGGTGGATGTGACAAAACTGGAACTGGGAAATTTTCTAAGAGCAGGGGAAATCCCTATCCCAGAAAATTGCAAATTACTGGAAAATCCGGATACAGTTATAGTTAGAGTGGGTATTCCAAAGGCAGTTACAGTGGAAGAAGAAAAGCCCAGAGAAGAGGTTAAAGAACCAGAGGTCATTGGAAAGGGTAAGAAGGAAGAGGAAGAGGGAGAGGAAAAAGAGGAAGAAAAAACTAAATAGTGTACTTTTTCTTTGGTCTGGGGAACCCTGGAAAAGAATTCAAAGCCACTCCCCATAATGTAGGTTTTGAATTTCTGGACTATCTTTTAAAAGAATATAATGGTCCCAAGTGGAAGAAAAAAAATTTAAGTTTGACCTCTGAAATAATAATTGAAGGGGAAAGGGTCCTTTTAGTAAAACCTATGACTTATATGAACCTTTCAGGAAATTCTGTAAAGCAGTATATCTTAAAAGATGATTTAAAAAAAGAGGACTTTCTGGTAATACTGGATGATTTAAACCTGCCCCTTGGGAGGGTCAGGCTTAGATTAAAGGGTTCCTCAGGGGGACACAAAGGGCTTTCCTCTATCCTTAATGTTTTTGGAACACTTGAAGTTCCCAGATTGAGGATTGGAATTGGCCCAAAAGAAGGAGATGCCACCATTTTTGTTTTAACTCCTTTCCCTAAAGAAAAATTAGAAGCCCTTGAGGGTTTATTTCCAGATATAAAAAAGGGTCTGGAGATTTATTTGAAAAATAAGGAAGAAGCAATGAAATATTTTAATACAAAAAATAACCAAATGGGGTAGAGAATTCCCCTTGAAATAGTAAAAAATAAGATTTATAATATAGCTATGATTGCACTTGTTTTATTTTTGTTATTTGAACTGACGGCAAAGCAGCAACTCTTTCTTGTAAAAAAAGTTTTTCCTCAAAGTCAGACCATTG
>JBBFMJ010000242.1:0-3290 GCA_037478515.1 Thermoanaerobaculia bacterium | reverse complement strand
TGGTAATTTTAAAGGAAAAGGGAATCGGGAATTACATAAAGTATTTTTTAGAACTAAAAAATAAAAAAACAGACACCAAAATTGCAGAATTTAAAAAAATAAAGGAAGTATATGAAAGTTATTTTAAAATACCTGCATTTCATTATATGCAAGCAACTTCTATGTCTGAGGCAGCGCTCTTCAGGGAAAAAGGAATTTTGTCTTATGGAATCTGCCCTGTGAGATTTACAATTTATGACTCTTTAAATATCAATCTTTATGATGAAAATGTTTACCTGCCTTATTATCTGGATGGGCTGGAAATTACTGAAAAAATCTTAAAAAATCTTGCCTCAAAGTGACAATAATTGTCAGTTATCTTTAAATATTCTGGCATTTAAATTGCATAATAATATGTGAGAAAAATAGAAAGGAGGTGAAATTATGAGAAAGAAAGGTTTTACGCTGATTGAGCTCTTAATCGTTGTAGCAATCATTGGTATCATAGTTGCTATTGCCATTCCTAACCTTCTCTCCGCCGTTCAGAGATCCAGACAGAAGAGGACAATGGCTGATATGAGGGCTATTGCCAACGTGTGGGAAACCTATTATACTGATTACAGCTATTATTACAACACTGGAAACTGCACCCATGCTTCTGGAACTACAGCTTCTACAGATGATCAAGTTACCCAATCCCTTGATTACTCTGTCTTAACTACAATTTTAGTACCCACCTACATTGGCAAGCTACCAAGAAACGATGGCTGGAATGCTCCATTTTACTTCTTTGTAGATGTAACTACAAGAGCCCAGGCATACAGAATTGCTTCTGGTGGAAAGAATGGAACCCTTGAAGGTGACTATTGCGGTATTACAAAGTATTTTGACAATGACATCGTCTTTTCAGTGGGACAGTTTGTTGAATGGCCTGAAGGTGCACAAAAAACAAGCACTTCTGGAACATAAAATGTTTCTAAAAGAAAAGGGGCGGAGAAAATCCGCCCCTTATGGCTTTACCCTCGTAGAACTCCTTGTTTCCCTTGCCATAATCGGTCTTCTGGCAGCCATTGCCATAAATAGTTATAAAACAGCAGTTCAAACTGCAAGGCAGAGGTCTTCTATGGCAAATATGAGAAATGTGGCTATGATAATATCCTTTTTCCAAGTAGAATACAATAAATATCCCCAGTGTTCGGATAATCCAGGGGATATAAGAATGGATAATATGGGAAACTGGGAAACCTGCACCGTTGAAGATATAAAAGAAATTCTCGTCCCACCAAGTCCAGAAGCCCTCCTTACAAGTTTTGCCACAAAAGATTCCTGGCGTAATGATATTGTTTATGAATCTGATGGAAACAATTATATTTTAAGATGTTATGGAAAAAATGGGCTCCCCGATGGACCCATTTCCCCCCAAACAAGACATAATTTTGATTTAGATATTTATCTTGAAAACGGCATTTTTACTGCTTCTCCTTTTTAATCTTACAGGATTTTCTCAAAATCCTTTAAATCTGCTTGAAGAATATATAAAAATTGACACAAAAGAAAATACAAGAGAAGGTGTCTTTTTTTTTAAAAAAATCTTTGAAAATTACAATATTGAATATAAAATAATTGAAAATGGAGAAAAACCATCCATAATTGCAAAAATTGAAGGAACGGATAAAAACTTAACACCCTTTCTTTTAACTCATCACATAGATTGTGTAAATAAAGGCAGACCTCTTGTAGTTCAAAAATTTTATATGGAAGGTCCCTGCCTTCTGGATGATAAATCCTTAGGGATTGCCCATCTTATATCTTTCTTGGAAGCAAAAAAGGCGAAACCCAAAAGGGGTATCTATTTCTTGGCTGTCTCTGATGAAGAAAAGGGTGGGAAAGAAGGAATTGAATATTTAATTAAAAATGGTTTCCTCCCAGAGATTTCCTTTGCCATAGGTGAAGGGGGAAAGTCCTCCTCTGCCACAGACCAGAAACTTTTTATAACTGTTTCCAATACAGACAAAGGAGTTATATGGATTGAGGTGGAAATTTCCCTTCCTGGTGGGCATAGTTTATCTTTAGACGATGGAATTTTAAAGGAAAATATAAAAAAAATATACTCTCTTCCTTCCATTACACCTTTCAAAGGTAAATTAAAGGAATATCAAGAATTTATATCGTGGTATAAAAATGCCTTTCCAAGGGAAATTAAAATACCCCAAAATTATGAAGAAATTCAAAAAAGTCATCAGGCTTTTACAAGCACCACCATTGCCATAACTTCTATAAAGACAGATGGAGAAGCCAATGTAATGGCATCAAAACTCAAAATTACTCTGGATATAAGGACAGCCAGCGTGGAAAATCACAGGCAAGTTTTAGATTTTTTAAAAAAAGAGTTCCCAGGTGCAAAATTTAATAAAATACTTGAAATCTATCCATCCCCAACAACTCCTTCTGACAACATTTATTTTAAAAGGTTTATAAAAATTTTAAAAGAAATCTATCCATCTCTTCCCATAGGTCCTTCCATAAACCCTGGCTTTTCTGACCTCTCTTATTTGAGGGAAAAGGGAATTCCTTCTATGGGTTTTTCACCTTTCTTTTTAAATTACTACCATTATTTTACAGTCCACAAAGATAAGGAACATCTTCCAGAAGATAGGTTCCTGGAAGGCGTAGAACTTATGAAAAGGATAGTTTTAAAATTAAGTGAAGAATAAAATTATTTTATATCTTTCAATCCTTCTTATTTCCATTACTTTTCTCTATCCACTTTTTTTTAATAAATTTTATTCCTTCAGAGATACAACCACCTATGTAATCCCTTTAAAAACTTTCTTAATGGAAGAGATAAGGAATGGAAGAATTCCCTGGTGGAACCCTTACAATGGAGGAGGTGAATATTTCCTTCCAAATCCACAGGTAAATTTATTTTATCCTTTATCTTATCTTTTCCTTCTGCCTCCTCATATTGCATTTCAAATTTTTCAATTTTTTCAAATTATAATATGCTTTCTTGGAGTTTATCTTTTATCTAAAAGTTATAATAAAAATGAGATAGAAGCAATTGGCTATGGATTTTCCATAGTCTTTTCAGGGCTTTTTCTTTCCCTATGGGATTTACCTTTTGAAATGGGCTCAATTTCTTTTTCCTTTTTTACCCTCTGGACTTTAAAGGAAAATAAATTTAAACTCTTTACATTATTTCTTTCATTGATGTTTTTTTCAGGGGAACCCTTTACTTTTTTAATTTTTTTATTTTTTTTAATATTTTTTATTTTCAAAGAAAACTTAGACTGGAATAAAACAATAAAATT
>JBBFMJ010000241.1:0-3302 GCA_037478515.1 Thermoanaerobaculia bacterium | reverse complement strand
GTTTGTTTTTTAAAAAAGCATAATTGTTTATTTGATGTTTTATGGCACTATATAAGTGCCGTTTTTGCCTTCCAGGGCTTCGGCTAAGGTTGAAGAATCTGTTATAAGAACCTTTTTCCCGGTTTTTTCCACAAAAGAAATGGCTGCTTCAATCTTTGGTCCCATAGAACCAGGTGGAAATTGCCCTTCCTCAAGCATTTTTTTTGCTTCTTCCACTGTTATTTTTGACAAAAATTCCTGTGTTTCCTTTCCAAAATCCCTAGCAACCCTTGAAACACCAGTCAGGATAATGAACAAATCTGCTTCCAGTTCCTTTGCAATGAGTGATGCAGTATAGTCCTTATCAATTACTGCTTCAACCCCTTTGAGGGATCCATTTTCTTTCATAATTACTGGTATTCCTCCACCTCCACCTGCAATTAAAATGTCCCTTAAGGAAAGCATTTCCTTAATCAAGTCAATGTTTAAAATTTTTAATGGCTTTGGGGAGGGAACCACCTTTCTCCATCCCCTTCCTGCATCATCCTTTATTACCCATCCATATTCCTTTGAGAGTTGTTCTGCCCTGAACCTGGTGTAAAAGGGTCCTATGGGTTTTGTGGGGTTTTTAAAAGCTGGGTCGTCCTTATCTACAAGAACTGGTGTCAGGATGGTGGCAATTTTTAAATTTTTCCCCATTTTTTTAAATTGATTTCTCAAAGCCAGTTCCAAGAGGTATCCCATAGAACCTTCAGTCATAGCATCACAGACATCCACAGGGAGGGGGGGGATTTTTGTGGCTGCCTCTTCCATTTGAAGCATAAGGTTTCCAACTTGTGGCCCATTTCCATGGACAACTACAAGCTTATAGCCTTGATTTGTCAGAGGAACAAGCCAGAGGGCAGCATCATAAGCCCTTTGAAGCTGTTCTTCAATTTTGCCCTGATCTTCAGGCCTTAGGAGTGCATTACCGCCAAAAGCAATTACGGCTATCATAGAATTATTTTATCACATCATTCAATATAGCCAAAATCTTTAAGGTAGATTTTTCCTCCCCTTTTCCCTGCCCCTATCAGTTCCTTTAAAATTTCCCTTGAAAAGTCAAAACCCAGATATTTTGCTGCTGAATATTCTAAAATGGGTAAATCGTCTCTGTGTATTTTTTCATTTTTAATTAAAAATTGAAGCCCCCTTTCATCCATTATAAAATTTTTTGCAAAATCTGATAGATTTAAAAAGCCAACCCTTCCAAATTGATACTTTAAATTTTCATTTTCCTTTGCCCTTAAAAGCCAGTTTAAAGGTCTTAAAATTATTTCTTTTTTTGATGCCAGAACCAGTAGGTCTTCCCCATCAGCATAAAGAAGAAGGTATGGGAAGACAGAGTTTATGGTCTTTAAAAATATTTTTACATCCACAAAACTTATTTGATATAAATGTAACCATTGACAGAAAATCCCATCCTCTTCGAGTTTTTTATAAATTTCTTTAAAAAATTCATAGGTAAAAAGGGAAGAGGTTCCGCTCATCCATAAATTTGAAGGTTCTGATGTGATTAGGGTGAATTTTTTATCCAAGCGGAAAATCTCTTTTCTTGCATCCTTTATGAGTATTTTTACTCTTTTATCTTTATAAAACTCCAGATTTTCCTCTTTGAAGAAAAAACTTGCTTTTAAAACCTCCTTTTCTATTTCAATTACATAAATTTCATCAAAATTATAAGTTGATACTGCTCCTGCTGTAACTCCACTTCCAAGTCCTATGACGCAGGCATCCCCTTTTATTCTATCCAAAAGAAGGGAAGGTAGGTGTCCCAAAAGGAGCTGTGTTCGCATATCTTCAAGTCCATTGGAAGCATCTGCTTTTCCATTTATAAGCAAACTCCTTATCCCCTTTTCTTCCACCACTGCCACCTGAGCAAACAAACCATCCTTTAAAAATAAGAGTTTTGTCCCAAGAAACTCTGGTTTTTTAAAGTCTTCTTTTAATTCTCCAAAGGGAAGGTTTTCTTTTAAAATTAAATTTCTACTCCCCAGGGGTTGGTTTGAGATGTTTTTTGCATAAATTGGAGCATAGGCATAGTATCCAGCTGTGAGAATCCTCCAGTCCCAGGGCAGGATTTTTAAAGACCAGAGAACCCACAGGAGAATTGTAACGGAAAGGATTTTAAAATTAAATTTTTTTATGCTGGCAATAAGGGAAGCCATAAGGGATGAGATAAAGGCAAAAAAGAAAGTGGTTTTAAGCCCAAAATTTGGAATAAGAATAAGAGAGGCAAGAATTGCCCCCAGGGAAGAACCCAGCGAAGAGGAAGCATAAATAAGCCCTGCACTTTTACTTAAACCCTTCCCCCTTGTCCCTGCTTTTATGGCAAGAGGAAGGGCAAATCCCATAAGGGAAGTGGGGAAAAGGAAAATTAAAAATAAGAATAAAAAAAGAAAAAAGTTTAAGGTTAAAAATTTAGCTCCAGTTAATTTGATAATGTTTATATAAAAGAATGGAACAGAAATTAAAAATACAGAAAGGGCTGTGGAGGAAAAGCAAAGGTGGATTTCAGAAAGATATGGAAAGAGTTCTTCCTTTCTGTCTCCCATTTTGCTTAAAAAAGTGGAACCAAAAAAAAGTCCCAGGATAAAGGAAGAGACAAGCAAAGTGAAGGCATAGGTGGAAGAGCCAATAAAGAGGGAAAGGCATCTTATCCAGGCAACTTCCAGGGCAAGGGATGCAATTCCACCAAAGAAGGCGACAAGGATTGCCTTCTTTTCTTCTGGAAATTTTTCTGTCGCTTTTTCTTCTTTTTCTTTTAAAGAATAATATCTTTCAAAAATCAGGGCTAAAATTCCTGCAAAGATATCCAGAAAACCTGAAAGAAAAAGTGCCTTTTTTATCCCTAAGACAGGAAGAAATAAAAAACCCCCGAAAAGAGAACCCAGAGAGCCACCAAGGAGGTTTAAGCCATATACAATGCCTATTTCCTTAGAATAATTTTCAAATTTTTCCCTTCTGGCTTTTAAAAAAATTGGAAAGGTTGTGCCCATTAAAACGATTATTGGAGAAAGGATTATAAAAGATAAAAAGGCAGGTAAAATATTGCTTGTTTTAAAAGATAATTCCTTGACTGTATTGAAAAGGTATGGAGTGAAAATTACCAAAATTCCAATTAAAATTTCAAAAAATCCAAATATTTTTAAGGGTTTTCTGGAAAGGGAAGCAATTTTGCCCCCAATTGCTGAGCCAACTCCCAATAAAATCATATACAAAGATAAAACAAAACCCGTTGCCACAAGGGTGGAGCCAAAAATTGTAGATAAAATTTTTGTCCA
>JBBFMJ010000240.1:0-3318 GCA_037478515.1 Thermoanaerobaculia bacterium | reverse complement strand
TCTATCTTTCCTTTCCCTTAAATGGCTTTCTTATGCCCCATCAGATTTTAACCCCTGGCTTTTTTCTTTCATACCTTTCCACTTATATTTTAATAAAAACAGCCCCTCTTTTTGAAAACAAATTAAAATCTTTGCTTGCCTCTTCTTTTTATGTGCAGATTTTCATACAGCCCTTTTTGCTCTATTCCTTTGGAATCCTCAACTGGCAGGCAATTCTTTTGAACCCACTGTTGATTCCCTTTGCTTTCTTTTTTCTCCTCTTTTCCCCAATTATTTTAATCTTTCCCTTTCCTTTTATTTTAAAAATGTTTGATTGGATTTGTTTTTTTATTTTTCAAATAATCCAGTCCTCTAAAAATTATCTCTGGTGGGGAAGCTTTGTCCCTTTTTTGCCTCTTTCTTTGCTGATTTTTTATTACTTTTTTACCATTTTTTATATTGAAAAAAAGGGAAAAAAGGGAAATGTTTTATATTTTTTATCTATTTTACTGATTTTAACCCTTCTTTTCCATTTTTTTACACTGAAAAAATCTGAAAATGGAATTATATTTTTAAATGTGGGACAGGGCTCATCCACACTTGTAAAAGACGAATTTTTCAACATTTTAATAGATACAGGTAAAAGGGATTACTTTGAATGGCTTCTCCCTTCTCTTTTGAAAGAAAAAGTGGAATATCTAAATTTTCTAATTTTGAGCCACCCTGATGAGGACCACGACAGGTGGGCTGAAAAAATTATTGAAACAATTCCCGTTGGGGCAATAGGATACCCTGAAATATTTTCAGTGGAATATGAAAAATTAAAGAAAGAGGCAGAAAAAAGAAATACAAAGGTGATTTTTTTAAAAAAAGGAAGTTATTTTAAAACAGGAAATTTAAACTTTAAGGTTTTAAGTCCAGAAAAAAAACTTTATAAAGATAAAAATGAAGGGTCTCTGGTCCTTCAAATAACTTCAAAAAATAAATCCATACTAATTATGAGCGATGCCACTGGAAGGGTTGAAAGGGATGCTTTAAAAAACTTAAGCCAAAAGGTCTTTGCTCTTTCAGTGGGACACCATGGGGGCAAGGGTTCCACTTCTGAAAATTTTTTAAAATCTTTAAAGCCAAGGGTTGCAATTATTTCAGTGGGAAAGAGAAACCCTTACAGCCATCCTTCAAAGGAAGTTTTAGAAAATTTAAGAGAGTATAAAATTTTAATTTTAAGAACAGATCAGAGGGGAGATATTAAAATAAATTTTTAAAATTTAAATTTGACTTAAGATTTTTTATAAATTAAAATCTTTTTATGGTATTCATTTTAATTTTACTTGGAGTACTGGTTGGAATTTTGGCTTCCTTTGCAGGGGTAGGTGGTGGGATTATTATGGTTCCCCTTCTAATATTCTTAAAAAAGACACATACTCAAGCAGTTGGAACATCCTTTCTTGCTATTTTAATTATCTCTGCTGCTTCTCTCTTTTTCCATAATAAATTAAATAATGTAATTTACAACTGGGGTTTTTTCTTAGGAATTGGGGGGATTTTAGGTGCTTATTTGGGAAGCCAATTAGTAATGCAGGTAAATCAAAGCACTTTCCAGAAAATCTTTGGAATTTTCATAATAGTTATGGGAATTTACTTAATTTTTAAAAAATGAAAGGAAAACCCTTTGGACCCTGGCTTGGAAGTTTATTTTCCTTTATTGTTTTTGCCTTTTCTCAAATTTTGGCCTTTGCTTCTATATTTTTCTTTGGAATTTCCTCAAATTATTTTCATAAAAATTTTGGTTTTAACTTAACCATTGCAGCTCTTTTATCTTCAATTTTCAGTTTAATTTTAATTTACCTTTTTATTTTTATTTCAAAATATCCTTTAAAGGAATACCTTTCCTTAAAAAAATTTTCCTTTAAAAGTTTTATTTTCTGGTTCTTATTATTTGGTTTTTTTATAGGGCTTTCAGAATACCTTTTGTATAAATTTAATATCTCCACAGTCCCAGAATTTTTAAAAAAGGCATACTCTTCCACTGATTTTCCTTTGCTTTTATTTTTTGTAATAATTTTTGTATATCCTTTATTTGAAGAAGTCCTTTTCAGGGGATTTTTTTTCAAATCACTTGAAATTTCAAAGATTGGAGGGACTGGAGCAGTTCTCATAACTTCCTTTTTCTGGTCAGTTTTACATATTCAATATAATTTATGGATAATTTTAGTTATTTTTATAGCAGGGGTTATCTTTGGAATGAGCCGGCTTAAAACAAACTCCCTTTACCTTCCCTTGACTCTACATATAATACAAAATTTTGTCTCCTCTATTTTTTTCTACTTTTCCTTGAATTAACCCAAAATTGTATTTCATAAGTAATTGATTTTGCTAAACCATTTTTAAAAATTATTTAGGCATGATGGCTGCAAGTCAAAATATTTAGCTAAAATTAAAAACTTTTTATAAAAAATTAAAATTTAAGACAATTCAAGATTCAATACTTGCCTTCAATGATTTTCTCATATTTTTTTCATAGTATTTTAGCATAATATTAAACATCTTGCTATGGTTTGGGTATCTTAAATGGAGGAGTTCGTGGATAATTGTATGGTATCGAAACTGCCTTATTTCCTTTAAAATTTCTATGCTAAAAGTAATTCTTCCTTTGCTTGAGCAACTGGCAATTTTTCGCTTCATTTTTCTTAAATGTACTTCTTTTGGGTTTACACCTATCTTTTTTGCTATAATTTTTACTTCATTTTTGAATTCTTCCTTTGAGATCATAAAACCCTTTCTATTTTAAGTTTTTTAAGGATATCCTCTACAATTTTATTTGCTTCATCCAGATTTTCAAAACCATACCTTAAAATTATTCCATATAACTCAGTCCTTATTTCCTTTTCCTGTTTTTCACTGCTTTTCCAATGGGGAAATTTTTCAAAGATTTTTTCCATTTCCTCCGCCATTCTTTCTGGCTCCTTAAAGCCATTTTGCTTAAATATCCAGTAAACTAAAAATATTTCTGGATTCATCCCTTTTTCAGCCCTTTCTTTTTGGGCAGTATTAAACTCCATTATTATCTTTTTTAGTTCATCAAGGGTTTCTTTTGTTGTTTTTTGCCTTTCTTTAAACATTTGCATTATAGATTCTGCCTTTTCTGCAATTGAAATCAAATACGGTTCCTCTTCTCCCTTTGTTTTTATAGTATTTTCAATTCCTCTTAAAATATTGAAAATTTTTTCAATCTCTGAAATTTTACTTTTTTCGATTATCTTTAAGGTATTTTCATTTATCTCATAAATTTCTGTGGGATTTTTTATCTCACCAATTTTTGTATGTTCCCTTACAAGA
>JBBFMJ010000239.1:0-3320 GCA_037478515.1 Thermoanaerobaculia bacterium | reverse complement strand
AAAATTTTTAAAGAACTAAACATTGATTTTGACCAGCCCCTAAGCATAGGCACGCTTTTTAGAAGGGTTAGAATTCCCTTAAAAAATATCCTTCAAGTTTTAAATGAAGACCTTAAAAAATATGAAGATTGTATTGAAAATATTGAAGAAAATTTGCTTTATAAACCCTATAAGGAAAGGGAAAAGGAGGATGCCAGAAAACTTGAAGAGATTTTGTCAGTCCCAATTCCAGAGGACTATTCCTTTGAAGGTATTCCTGGCTTGAGGAAAGAGGTCCAGGAAAAAATTTTAAAAAATAGACCCAAGACCTTGGGGGAACTTTCAAAAATTCCAGGGGTTACCCCTGCCTCCATTCTGGCTATTTATGTGGCATTTAGAAAAAGAAATTAAAGAAATTCAGGAAAAACTAAATTTTTATCCACCTGAAGAAAATTTAAAGAAATTTATAGATTATTTAGAATATCTATTAGAATACAACAAAAAGATAAATTTAACTTCCTTTAAAAGTTTAAAGGACTTATTAAAATTTCAGGCATTTGATTTTTATCCTCTTTTAAATCTATCTTTAAAAGAATATTGTTTTGATGTGGGAGCAGGGGCTGGATTTTTGACAGTTCCCCTTTCAATTTTTTTAGATAAAAAGGTTTTTGCTTTGGAACCAAACAGAAAGAGGGCTTTTTTCCTCAATATGGTTAAATTTAAACTGAATTTAAATTTTGAAATCATTGAAAGGAGATTGGAAGAAAGTTTGGATGTTTTGCCAGAAGAAGGAGGGGATTTCCTCATAAAAGCCCTTCCAAAAAAGGAAAAAATCCTTAAAATTTTATCAAAAAGAGCAAAATTTCCCCACAGATTGGTTTATTTTGCTGGAAAAAATTACGAAGATATTAAAAAAGATTTAAAAATATGTTATTCTTTTAAGGAAATGATAAAAAGCCCATTAAGAGACAGTTCCTTTATTTTAATCTTTGAAAATGTTTCATGTGAAACATGGGAAGGGTAGTCAGCATAACAAACCAGAAGGGTGGAGTTGGTAAAACCACCACTGCCATCAACCTTGGTGCCTGCCTGGGGTATCTGGGTGAGACAGTCCTTTTAATTGACCTGGATGCCCAGGGAAATGCTACTTCAGGACTTGGGGTTCCAAAAAATCAGAACCACAAAAATTCCTACTCCTTGCTCCTGGGAAAATGCGAGCCCCAGGAGGCAATAATAAAGACCCCTTTTCAAAATTTTTACCTTGTTCCCTCGCACAGGGATATGGTGGGAGCAGAAATAGAACTTGTGGAGGAGGAAGGCAATGCCTATTTTTTACAAAAGGCAATTTCAAAACTCCATTCTAAATTTAATTTCATATTTCTGGATTGTCCTCCATCTTTAGGTTTTGTAACTTTAAATGCTTTAACCTCTGCCGATGGAGTGCTCATAACCCTTCAAAGTGAATATTTTGCTTTAGAAGGGCTCGGGGAGCTGCTTGGGACCGTGGACAGGGTTAGGCAGAGTTTTAATCCTTTTTTAGAAATGGAAGGGGTTTTAATTACAATGGTAGATGAAAGGACCAATCTGGCAATTCAGGTCTGGGAAGAGGTAAAAAACCATTTTGGAAAAGAATTATTTAACACAATTATTCCCAGGTCTATTCGGCTTGCAGAAGCCCCTTCTTTTGGAAAACCAGTTTTTTACTATGATCCAAGATCAAAAGGCGCCCTTGCCTATTTAAATTTAGCAAAGGAATACCTGGAAAGGAGAAAAAAATGAAGAGAAAAGCACTGGGAAGGGGCCTGGATGCCCTCCTTCCTTCCGCTGAAGAAAAAAACATAATCCACAACTTACCAGTTTCAAAGATAAAACCAAACCCTTACCAGCCCAGAAGTGAATTCAAGGAAGAAGAGATTGAAGAACTGGCAAACAGCATAAAGGAAAAGGGACTCATACAACCCATTGTGGTGGCAAAAAAGGATGAAGGATATGTTTTGATTTCAGGGGAAAGGCGTCTGCGGGCTGTACAAAAGTTGGGCTGGGAAAAGGTCCCTGCCATAATAAGGGACCTAAAGGAAGAGACAGAACTTTTGCTCATTGCCTTGATTGAAAACATCCAGAGGGAAGATTTAAATCCAATAGAAAAGGCAATTGCCTATGAAAACCTTCAAAGAAACTTTGGCTTGACCCAGGAAGAGATATCAAAGATAGTGGGAAAGTCCAGAGCTGCCATTGCCAATACCTTAAGGCTTCTTCGCCTTCCAGAAAAGATAAAAGAAATGCTAAAAGAAGGGATTTTGCAGGAAGGGCATGGAAGGGCTCTCCTTTCTTTAAATGATGAAAAGGAAATGATAAGGATGGCTGAAAAGATAAGAAGGGAAGAATTATCTGTAAGGGCTGTGGAAAAAAAGGCATCAAAAAAGGAAAAGGACCCAATAACAAAGGATGCAGAAGAAAAACTCACCTCTGCACTCCATACCCTTGTTTTAATTGAAAGGAGGAAAAAGGGGGGATTTTTGAAGATTTTTTTTAAAGATGAAGAAGAACTAATTAGATTATTTGAAGAACTTACAGGAGGTAAAAAATGAAGTCAATGGGAGAACTAAATGGTTTTATTGATTCTGGTTGCAAAATAGATGGAAAAATTGAGTTTCAGGATACTTTGAGGGTGGAAGGAAAGGTAAAGGGAAGGATTGAATCAAAGAATGATTTGATAGTTGGAGATAAGGGGGAGGTGGAGGGTGAGGTGGAGGTGGGGACCCTTTATGTAAGTGGCATTGTAAAAGGGAAGGTAAAGGCATTTAAAAAAATAGTTGTTCATAAGGGAGGAAAACTTTTTTCAGACATTGAAACCCCTGCTTTTGTTATGGAAGAGGGTGGTATTTTTGAGGGCTCCTGCAATATGTCTGAAAATTTAAAACAATGAAAGATGAATTAAAATTATTAACAGAAGATCAAATAAAGCTGATAGCTGAAAAGATTAGAGAAAAATTTAAAGTGGAAAAAATAATTCTTTTTGGCTCTTATGCCTCTGGAAAGCCAGATAAAAATAGCGATATAGATTTATTGGTAATTATTGAAACCGATGAAAAATATCCAAAGTTGGCTGCAAAGATTCGCCTTTATTTGGAAGAAAATTTAGGTTTTTCTTTTCCAATGGATATATTTGTAAGGACTCCAGAAGAAATAGAAAATAGAATAAAGATGGGCGATTTCTTTTTTAAAAAAATTTTAAGAGAAGGCATCATTTTATGAAAAAATTGACCCAAGAGTGGATAGATAAAGCTGAAAAAGATTATAAAGTTGCAAAAAGAGAATATGAAACCCAGGACCCTATCTAT
>JBBFMJ010000238.1:473-3344 GCA_037478515.1 Thermoanaerobaculia bacterium | reverse complement strand
GCTACTGTTCTTCTGCTCTACTGCTCTTTTTGGTGCAGGCATAAAGACCTGCAGCTACCTAATCTTACCTGTCCCGTGGCATCTGTGGCATCTGCCATTTCCTTTGTGCTCACATTGGTTGCAGGGACCTGAATGGGGAATCTGCCCTGTTCCCCTGCAATGCCTGCACTGTCCCGTTCCCTTGCATTCTGGACATATTTTTTCCATATCTCCTCCTATTTTTCTGTGCTCAATATTACAGGAAGCCCTGTCTTGGGATTCCCTATTATAACAATTTTTGCATTGGTGCTGTTTGCCAGTTTTTCCGTTGCTTCAATTCCCTTCCATTCCAGCAGTTGTGGTGAAATTCCCTGAGAAACGATTTTCTGGAAGTCAGCAATACCCTGCGCTTCTATCCTTTTTCTTTCTGCTTCCTGCTGTTCCTTTTGAAGTATAAACTTCATCTGTTCTGCTTCCTGTTCCCTTCTCAATTTTTCCTGAATTGCATTTGCCACCAGGGCTGGCAGTCCGATTTTTCTCAAGAGTACCTGCTCCACGACTATTCCTCTCTCCTCAGTCAATCTTTTTACCAGTTCAAAAATTTCCCTTGCAATTTTATCCCTTTCTGCGGAATAGAGTGCCTTTGCTTCATAAGAGGCAGTTATCTCTCTTATGGCAGACCTGAACTGAGGTTCCACAACTATTTTAAGGTATTCTTTACCCACTTTTTTATACATTTCAGGAGCAAATTCACTTCTCAAATGATAGAGGAGAGAGACATCTAAATTCATTATCAGTCCTTCCTTTGAAGGCACCTCTGCCATTTCCAGAATTTCCTGAGTTCTTACGGAGAGTTTTATAACTTTTGTAAAAGGAATTACCAGATGTATGCCTGGACTCAAGGGCTTTCGAGAGACCATCCCAAAAAAATCCTTGACCCCAACAGTTCCAGCAGGAACCACGGTTATTGGATTTCCAATTAGAAAAAGAATGAAAACAAAAAACAGAATAACTAAAATTTTTATAACTGAAGCATTGGTATACTTTCTTTTAAAGACCTCGATCTCTTCCCTTTGCATAAAAACCTCCCTATTTTTTAAAATGTGCCTTTAAGTTGTATTCAAAAATGATGGAAGAGGCAATGTGATGATGAAAGGAATTCAAGTCCTGCGTTGAAATCAGCCCATTGACCTGATATAAAAAGGCACTGTTTCCATCAAGGGTTTTAACATTGGGAGCAATTATAAAAACATATATATTTCTTCGTATATTTGGATTAAGTAAAAAAAGGGGCTCTAAACTTTTAAAAGGAGGTGGTGGAAGGTTTTCTACCTGAACTAAAATCAAGGCAGGGAGTTCCTGACCAATAAAAATTGAAGCATCCTCAAGGCTTTTGAAAATCCTCTTTATATAAAATCCCAGTTCTTCAACCCCTTCCTTTAAATTATTTAAGTAATCTTCCCTTTCTGAAATTATTATGGCACTTTTATCTTTCAAGGGAGGCATTAACCTTATAATCTCTGATGGAATAGGAATTAGAGAATCCTTCTTTCTATTATCATAACTAATTTTATTTTTACAGGAAGGACAGGAAATGGAAAGGATCTGGGCTGGATATTTCATTGGTTCAAAACTGATGGTTTTACTGCAATTGGGACAAGTTAAATTTATCATTTATTACTCCAGAGTTAATTTAATTTCAAGGTTTGTGGGATTTGAAGCATAGGATAGGGCAACTTCCTTTGTAATAATCCCCTGCCTGTAGAGTTTTTCAATTTCTTCATCAAAGGTCTGCATTCCATCCACAGAGCCATCAATCATTGCATCCTGCAAAGACCTTCCCTCTGCTTCACCTTTAAGTATATAATCCCTGGTCCTTTCGTTGGATTTAAGTATTTCCAGGACTGCAATTCTGCCACCTCCAACTTTTGGAAGAAGGCGCTGGGAAATTACATATTTAAATGTCTGGGAAAACCTGGTTCTGATTTGCATCTCCTGATTCTTTGGAAAGATTCCAATAATTCTATCAATTGTCTTGGAAGCATCAATGGTATGAAGGGTTGAAAGGACTAAATGGCCTGTCTCCGATGCCTCAAGGGCAGTTTCAACGGTTTCCAAATCCCTCATCTCACCAATGAGAATTACCTTTGGTGCCTGCCTCAAAGCTGCCCTTAAAGCAAGGGCAAAGGTGGGAGTATCTGCGCCCAGCTCCCTTTGATTTACAGTGGATTTGATATGGCTATGCATATATTCTATGGGGTCTTCAATAGTAATGATATGATAGGAATATTTTTTATTAATTTCATGTATGATTGCAGCCAGAGTTGTGGATTTTCCAGAGCCCGTGGGTCCTGTCACCAGTACAATTCCATTTCTTAAATCAGCAATTTTATAAAGTTCCTGAGGAAGTTTTAATTCTTCAATTGAAGGAATACCCGGAGGAATTACCCTTAATACAATGGAAATAGTTCCCCGCTGAAAAAATATATTTACCCTGAATCTGGTTTTTTTTGGGATGGAATAGGATAAGTCCACAGAACCATATTCAAACAATTTTTTGCAGAGTTCTGGATCCCCCCCTAAAAGGTGAAGGGCAATGGTTTCAGTATGAAAGGGGAGGAGTTTTTCCAGTCCTTTAATTGCCACAGGTTTTAAAGCTCCATCCACTTCCACCTGAGGCGGTTTTCCTACTGAAAAATTTAAATCGGACACATTAGGATATGCCCCCAGCATGGTCTCCAAAAATCCATTTAATTGAAAGTTTTTCATTTTTCTCGGAAATCTCTTTTTTCAATTTGGAAACTACATTGTAATCAACAGAGGTTTCAACAGATTCTTCTACACCTTTATCTTCTTTTTTAGGAGCAGGTGTCTCTTCAACAACCTCTTCAA
>JBBFMJ010000238.1:0-463 GCA_037478515.1 Thermoanaerobaculia bacterium | reverse complement strand
TTTCCTCATTATAGAATCCAAAATATAAGTTAATGCTTTAAGTTGCTCCCCATCCCTTTTGCTTATGACACATAAACATTCCCCTTGAGAAAAAATTTGATGTAAATCCTTGGCATCTCTGGAAGAAAAGATAATTATCCTTTCTTTTCTCACACCCCTTTCTGTGGCAAACTGCAAAAGTTTTTTTCCATCAATTTGAGGCATTTCAAGGTCCAGAATTAAAAGATGTAAATCAGGGCTGAAAGATTTTATTGCTTTAATGGGATCCTCAAAGGTTTCAATTTCTAAATTTTTATATTTTTTTTCTAAGGCTTTTTTAAGTAAAGTCAGGATATACGGCTCATCATCAACTATGCAAACTTTTCGGGGGTTTGCCATAAGTATAAAGGACTTTTCCACCCACTATTGTGTATTGAATCCTCCCGCTAAACTTCTTTCCTGAAAAAGGAGTATTTTTTCCCAG
>JBBFMJ010000237.1:0-3345 GCA_037478515.1 Thermoanaerobaculia bacterium | reverse complement strand
TTTTTAGAAGCAGGTACAAAGGCATCCCCTTCATTTTCTATAAAGTATTTCTGCATATCAATTATTAGAAGAGCACTTTTTTCAAATTTAAACTCCAGTTTTCTTTCTTTTAACCTTTTTTGCCATTTTTGAATGAAATTATTATTAAAATAGTTCTCTTTCATATTTTTCAAAAAAATCCTTAAGTATTTTTAAATGATCAAAGGCAAGGTTTAAATCCTCTCTAAATTTAAAAAATTTTGCTTCCTTTGCATCATCAGAACCTTTTAAAATACCACCTTTTATCCTGCAATGATAAACAATTGAAATGGTGTGCCCCCTGGGGTCCCTCTTTGGATCTGAATAGACATTGTGAAGCCCTAAAATTTCCACCTCAAGCCCTGTCTCTTCTCTTACCTCCCTTAAAGTCGCCTCCTCCACCCTTTCCCCGTATTCAACAAATCCGCCAGGGAGAGCCCAGGTATCCTTGAAGGGTTCATTTTTTCTCTTAATCAAAAGAACTTCCCCTTTTTCATTTAAAATTATTGCATCAACTGTTACGGAGGGTTTTTTTCTTTCCATATTTTCTTCCAAAAAATTTTTTTATCTCTTCCACGGGGTCCCCCGTTATAAGTTCTTCAGGACTCCTTTCAAACCAGTATTCCGGGAAGAACCTGCTATAGGTCTTCTCTTTAAATCTTTTACAAATCAAAACCACAACTCCTCTGTCTTTTTCAGACCTTATCACCCTTCCTGCCGATTGAATAACCCTTGTTATCCCTGGTATCACATAGGCATAGGAAAAGCCATCTTCTTCTTCCTCCTGATAGTATTCTTTTAAAAGTTCCTGCTCCAAGGAAACCTGAGGAAGGGATGGGGATACAATTAAAACTCCTTTGAAAATCTCTTCTGGGTAATCCACCCCTTCTGCAAACTGCCCGCCCGAGACAGCAAAGAGAAGGTGGTCTTTTTTCTTTCTTTTGATTTTGCTTATTATACTCTTTGACTCCTTTAAATTTTGTTCCTTTTCCTGGATAAGCACTTCTTTCCCTTCAAAATTGTAGAATTTTAATACTTCTTTCATATATTCATAGGAAGGAAAAAGAATAAGGAAATTCCCGGAGACAGAGTTCCCAATTTTATGCAATATTTCTGCCAGTTCTGGTGCTTGCTCTATTCTCTTTTTATAGGTGGTATCCAGTTCAGGGTATATAAGGATTTTTCTGTTTTCCTTTGGAAAGGGGGAAGGAAAGGTCGCCTCTATGGTTCTTTCCTGTGGAAAACCCAAAATCCTTTTATAAAAATAGGGAGGGGTTAAGGTTGCAGACATTGCAACGGTAGAATAAGTTTTTGAAATAATCTTCCCAAGAAAAGGGGCAGGGTCCAGGCAGAAAATTTTTAAAGTTTCCTTTTCCTTCTTTTTTTTATAAATAATCTTAAACCTGGAAGAAAAAAATTCCAGTACCCTTGAAAATCTGGAAAGGGAAAAAAAGACATCCATAAATTTATCCTCTTCTGGAAGAACTTCCTGGTTTTTTAAATAGGAAAAATAATCAAGCACCTGACTTTCCATAATCTGCATGGCATCCCTTATTATCTTTTTATCAATATCAATTATCCTCTCTCCATCCTCATAATATTCCTCTTTAAGTTTATCAAAATATTCTATTAAAAGATTTAGGGCAGAGAGGAGTATCTCCCCTGCTTCCAGGGGACAGGAAAGGAGCTTTTCCTGTGCCCCTGTAATCCTATCTCTTTCCAGCTCTGGAGACCAGTATCCCCTGCCCCTTTCCACAAGGTTATGGGCTTCATCTATTATTAAGACAACATTGGAAAGGGAGGTCTCTTCTTTAAAATCAAAAAAACTTATATAAGGGTCAAAGATATAGTTATAATCACAAATCACAAACTTTGCCCAGTTTAAAAGCTCCAGGGAAATTTCAAAGGGGCAAACCTCTTCCTTTTTTGCCAATCCAAAGACCACATCAGGGTCAATATGGGAAAAGTTTTGCAAAATTTTTTGTATTATTTGACTTTCCTCTTTCTTCTTTCCATAATCCCTTGCATAAATACAAAAGCGCTCATGGCAGAGGGGAGCATTTGAAGGGCACATCTTATCTTTTGCTCTTATCTGGATGGAATGAAAAACTCCTGAAGAATTTATCTTTTTTATGGTCTCCACTGCCATATCCTGTTGAAGGGTTTTAGAAGTTAAAAAGAAAAGCTTTAAATCCTTCTCAAGACAGAATTTTATGGAAGGTGTAATGGCTGCAACTGTCTTCCCAAGACCCGTAGGCGCGGAAATCAATATATTGAATTTTTTCCTAAGGGCTTCATCTATTTCACTCATCATTTCCTTCTGATAGGGTCTGTATTTTGGATATATAAAAGAAATATGCTTTGAAAACTCTCTCTGAAGGGATTTTTTTTCCTTCTCCGTTTCAAAATTTTTTATTATCCTTTTTAATCTATTTAATATGAAACTTTCCACTCTTTCAGGGCTTAAAGGACACTCAATTATCCTTTCTTCCATTGTCTCTATATCCAGAAGTATAATATGACCCAATACATCTTTACCTTCTTTTAAATGTAAAAGGTAAGAATAGACCTCTGCCTGCCTTTTATAAATTTTAAAGGTCTCGCTATCATAAAATTGTGGAAGGTCTCTGGCAAAATGCAGAGTTTTTATCTCCTGAAGAAATATTTTGCCATCCTGTCTTTTTATACCATCTATCCTTCCCTGAAGATAAACCCTCCATCCATGGGTTTCAAATTGATGCTTTATGGTAACTTCTTTTTGATAATCTTCATTTTTGTAAATTTGCTCTTCCAGATACCTTGTATGAAGTGCCTGCCCAACCCAGAGGCGTTGATAACCCTCGCTCCCTGAAAAACCAATACTGATTCTTTCCCCTTCTGCTATAAGATCTGTAACAGAAAGGTGAATTTCCCTTAAATCTTCATCAATAAAGACACTCATTTATTATAGAAATCGCAAAGGGAAGATAAAAAACATTCAGAACATTTTGGCTTTCTGGCATTACATATTTTTCTTCCATGTAAAATCAAGAGCATTGACAATTGGTACCATTTATCCTTTTCAAATTTTTTCATTAAATCCTGTTCCACCTTTTCAGGGTCTTTGTTTTTTGTAAGCCCCAACCTTTGGGATACCCTTAAAACATGGGTGTCCACAGTAATACCTTCTACTATTCCAAAGGCCTGGCTTAAAACCACATTGGCTGTCTTTCTTCCAATTCCCGGAAACTTTGTAAGCTCTTCCATAGAAGGGGGGACTTTCCCTTCATATCTTTCAATAATGGTTTTACATAAGTTTCTTATGGTTTTTGCCTTATTTTTATAAAA
>JBBFMJ010000236.1:0-3366 GCA_037478515.1 Thermoanaerobaculia bacterium | reverse complement strand
CCCTTTGGATTAATGCCTTTTTTGTATTTTCTTCTAATTCTAATTTTTTAAAATTATGTTCTATTTCAAGAAAGTCCAGCAAAACAAATGAAAATTCTTCCAGTTCTTTTTCTTTTAAAATTTCAAAAATATTTAAACTTTCTTCTTCAATTATTTCTTTTAAAATTTTTTTAATAAAATAAAAAGGAGTTTCTTTAAAAATTTCCTGCGCCTTAAAATAAAAAACTTTAGAATCTTTTAAACCTTCAATAACTTTATAAAAAAAAGAGGTCTTTCCTATGCCTACTTCACCGGTGATAAAAAATATATTTTTCCCTTCTTTTAAAAAACTAAAGACCCCTTCAATTTCCTTTTTTCTTCCATAAAAAAATTCTTTTTCTTTTTCTTCTTTTTTTGTGGAAATTTTAAATATCGAAACTGGTTCTTTTTTCCCTTTTACAAAAATTTCTCTTAGCTTTTCAAATGAAAAAGTTTTTGCCTCTTTTGAAATGCTTTCAGAATAAATTGCCTCATCTTCTCCTGCAAATTGCATAAGGCGGGCTGCTAAATTTACACTGTCCCCCATAACTGTATATTCGCATCTTTTTTCATTTCCAATTATTCCTGAAAAGATTGTCCCATAATTTACCCCAATTGAAACCTTTAAATCTTTTTCTTTTGAAATTTTTAAGATTTCCTGACATAAAAAAATTGCCCTGTCTGAGTCATCTTCATGTGAGACAGGTGCTCCAAAGGTTATTAAAAATTTTGAACCCTTATCCCCACAATCCACTTTATTTATAAAACCTTCCCAATGGTCTACCTTTTTTCTCACTTCTAAATAAAAATCCTGAATCTTTTTTAATTCTTCAAAATCATAATAATTTTTTATCCCTTTAAAAGAAAGAAAAATTATAGAAGCTTTCCTATGTTCATTTATAAGCTCAAGATAGCCAGAGGAAATTTTTTCATATAAAATTGGGTGGATAAATTTTCTTAAAAATTCATTATTTAAATCTTCTTTTGACCTTTCAGGTCTAAAATATTCCAAATCTAAATTTTCCTCTTTATTTGAAATTATAATTTCCCCAGGGATTGCCTGATGTTCTGCTTCTGCTGCCCAATCAATAGGATTTCCAGCAAAAACATAATCAAAATTTTCATCTCCTACTATTATCAAAGAATGTAAGCCAGAAGCAGCCCCAATTTTTATCCTTATTGAATAATTCCCGAAAGGGGTCTTTGCAATTTCATTTTCTTTAAAAAAAGAAATAATCCTTTCAGATGCTTTAATTGCCTTTTCTTTTTCTTCAAAAAAGGCAGTAATTGCATCCCCTGCAAATCTTATAATGTCTCCATCATTTTCATAAATTATAGAAATTATTTTATTGAAATAAAAATTCAATGTCCTGGTGAGTATTTCAGACCCTTCTTTGCCTATTTTCTGAAGTGCCTCTGAAATTTGAGTAAAGCCAGAGATATCTGCAAAGATTGTGGTTCCCCTTAAAAAAACCCCTTTTGATAAGTCCTTTTTTGAAGCCAGAAGGGAGAGAATTGTTTCAGGAAGGAACCTTTTTATGTCCATCCTTTAATTATATAATATTTCCCTCATCCATGTCCTTAGAAAAAAGGGGTCAACTCTATAGAAAAAAGGGGTCAACTCTATTTTTTTTCTTTTTATTTTATGATAAAATTTAGATTATGGCAAGAAAATTAAGAATTTCTATACCAAATTTTACATACCATATATTGGACAGAGGAAACAATAGACAAAAAATTTTTTTAGAGGATTCAGATTATCAATATTTTTTAAAATTAATAAACAGATATAAGAAGGAGTTTAAATTTAAACTTTATCATTTGTGTCTTATGCCAAATCACATTCATCTTATGTTAGAGCCAAAGGAGGAAAATGTTTTACAAAAACTAATGATGTGTCTGACTTTGGCATATTCGGTATATTTTAATAAAAAATATAATGCTTATGGTCATCTTTGGCAGGGGAGATATAAAAGCTGTATTATTGAAAAAGGTGAGTACTTTATTTGGTGTGGAATTTATATAGAATTAAATCCTGTAAGAGCTGGGATTGTAAAAAAGCCAGAGGATTACAAATGGTCAAGTTATTCATATTATTCTTATGGAAAAGGAGAGCCATTAATTGAGAGTGTAATAGATTTGGATCCCTATTATTTTTCAAATTTAGGAAACACAGAAGAAGAATGCCAAGAAAGATATAAAGAATACATTGAAGGAGTTATGGAAGAGAAGTTTTTAAAAAAGTTTAGGCAAAATATTGATATTGGAGTTTTAGGGAGGGATGAGTTTATTGAAAAAATAAAAGATAAATTTAATATAAAACTTTATATGAAAAGAGGAAGGCCAAAAAAGCATATAAATAAAGGATGAAAAATAGAGTTGACCCCTTTTTTATCCAGTTTTTATAATTTTTTTATGATAACACCCGTCATCCCGTCCAGTTCCTCCTGAGGGAAAACCCTTATAAAACCAGAGGGCTCAAGAAAATTTAGGACAGGATGTTTTATATTTTTATATTCATTAAAAATTTCAAATCCCTTTTTTTCTTCAATTGTTTCTAATACCACTTCTTCATTTTCTTCTCTTTCCAGAGAACAGGTAATATAAAGGAGCAACCCCCCCTTTGACAGCAGGTTAAGGGAAGCTTTTAAAAGCTCCTTCTGTTTATTCTTGTATTCCAGAAAATCCTTTTCCTCAATCCTCCACTTTGCTTCAGGGTTTTTTCTTAAAACACCAGTGCCTGAACAGGGGGCATCCAGCAGAATCCTGTCAAAGATACCCTCTTTAAGGGCTGGTTTTAAAATACTTTGAATTAAAAGTTTGATTTCTCTTTCAAAATTCTGGAAATTTTTTTTGGCTTTAAAAAGACGGGTAAAGAAAAGGTCAGAAGCAATTTGAATTTTGAAGTTGTGAAAGAGGGAAATACATAAACTCTTCCCCCCTGGTGCAGAGGCAAGGTCTATGAAAGAATTCCCTTTAAATTGAGAAAATAGATGGGCAAAACCCTGGGCAGTTAAATCCATAACATAGATCTTCTTTTTAATTTCTTCAGGGAGGTCTTTTATATTTCCCTTTAATATTTTAAGTCCTGCAGGGCAATAAGGGGTTTCTTCTGCAATTATTTTATTTTTCAGGAGCAGATCCTTCATTTCCTTTAAATTTATTTTTTTTATATTTATTAAAAGGTCAAACTTTGGAATTTCCTGGTTTTCTTTTAAAATTTCCTCTGTTTTTCTTAAACCAAACTCTTTTATCCACCTTTCCACTAAAAATAGTGGATGGGAATATTTTACTGAAAGTTTTTCTTCAGGGGGTCCCAAGGAAAAAATATCCTTTTTCCTTGCAAAA
>JBBFMJ010000235.1:0-3372 GCA_037478515.1 Thermoanaerobaculia bacterium | reverse complement strand
AAATAGAAACTTTTTCACAACTCCTCCTTATTCTTCAAGAAAATTGTTCTTATAAAAATAACTCATTCCTATGGCAATGGCATCAGTGGCATCGGAAAGGGTTTCCCCTTCCAGGTTTAAAATCTTTTTTACCATATAAGAAACCTGCTCCTTGGATGCCTGCCCTGAACCCGTAATACTTTTTTTTATTTCCGTGGGAGAATACAAAATCACTGGAATTTGAAGGGAAGCAGCAACAGCAATTATAACCCCTGAAATTCTGCCCAAAAGGAGCAAGACTTTTGGATTTTTGTGATAAAAATTGTCCTCCATTACTAAAACATCGGGTTTCTTTTCCCTGATAAAACTTTCAATCTGTTTTAAAAGAAAGGAAAGTTTTGAAGGGAATTTGCCTTTATTAAATTTCAAAAGATGGGAAGAGAGATACTTTATATTATTTTTTTCAATTTTCAGTAGGGCAAGCCCCACTACCCTGCTTCCAGGATCAACACCCAATACCTTCGGCATTATGTGGTAAATTCAGCATTTGCCCATACCTTTTGAACATCATCATGTTCTTCCAGGGCTTCTAAAAATTTTATGATTTTTTCTCCTTCCTTGGCATCCACTTTTACATAATTTTGAGGTATCATCGAAATTTCAGCAGAGATGATAGGTATTTTATTTTCTTCCAGAGCCCTTTTTACACTTTCAAAATTTTCAGGGGGCGTAAAAATTTCAAAGGTATCCTGGACTTCTTCAATATCCTCTCCTCCAGAATTCAGTATGATTTCCAAAAGCTGGTCTTCTTTTACATCCTTTTTTGGAACCACAATATAGCCCTTTTTCTGGAACATCCAACTAACACATCCTGACTCACCCAGGTTTCCACCATGCCTTGAGAATATGTGCCTTATTTCAGAGGTGGTTCTGTTTTTGTTATCAGTAAGACAGGTTAAAAGCACTGCAACTCCTCCAGAGGCATAGCCCTCATAATGGGTTTCTTCATAGGTGGTGCCTGGAAGTTCCCCTGTTCCCCTCTGTATTGCCTTCTGTATATTATCCATAGGCATATTTTCTGCCTTAGCAGCAGCAATTGCCTGCCTCAAGCGTGGATTGGAAGCAGGATCCCCTCCACCCTGTTTGGCTGCCACAGTTATTTCCCTTATAAGCTTGGAAAATATCTTCCCCCTCTGGGCATCCAGCTTGCCCTTTTTGTGTTTTATGGAAGACCACTTGTTGTGTCCTGACATAACTCCTCCTCTTATCTTTTTATAATTTCTACAATTGCTTTGTCATCATTCCATTTTACTATTTTACAGGGTAAAAGTAAAGCACTTTTTTTCCTGCCATCAAAAAGACACCAGTAATTTTCCCTCAAAATCCCCCTCCAGTCCAGAGTTAAAGCCTCACTTACAAACCCTTCTCTCTTTTTCATATCCTCATATCTTAACAACTTATCCAGTTTTTTCAACTCCCAATACCTTTCCTTTAATTTATCATTGGGAAGTTTTGATAAAACAGGATTATTTGGCCTTGGAGAATAGGTAAAAATATGAAGATAGTCCAAAGGGGTTTTTTTTATAAAATTATAAGTTTCCAGAAACTCTTTCTCACCTTCCTGGGGGTATCCCACAATGACATCTGCTCCAATTCTTGCCATAGGAAAATATTTCTTTATTTTTAAAATCAAACTTTGATAAAAATCTGGAGTGTAAGGCCTGTTCATATTTTTTAAAACTTTTTCTGACCCACTCTGTAAGGGAATATGAAAAAAATGGCAGAATTTTTTTGAAGAATATAAAACCTCCAAAAGTTCATCCTCTATATCCCAGGGTTCAAGGGAAGAGAGGCGAAAGCGAAAATTCCCATCAGTTTTTTCCACCTCTTTTAAAAGCTCTTTTAAAGAATACCCAGATTCTTTCCCATAGATTCCCAGATGGGTTCCGCAAAAAACAATTTCCTTTACATTCCTTTCCACTAATTTTTTTATATGGGCTAAAATTTTTTCAGGTTCTAAACTCCTTGGCTTTCCCCTGACCAATCTAACATAACAATATGAGCAAGAAGCATTACAGCCCTCTTGAATCTTAAAAAAGAAGCGACTCCTTCCTTCCATTTCCAGATTTCCAGCAAAAAATATCCCTTCCTCCACAGCATTTTCAATCTTCTTATCCCTTAAAATATCAGAAATAAACTTCCTCTCTTCATTGGAAACCAGGTAGTCAAAAAAAATGGAAGAAATCGGCTCTTTCCTATACCTTTCAGCAAGACAACCCACCAGCACAACTTTTATGGAAGGATTTAAGTTTTTTGCTTTTCTTATAAATCTTATGGCTTCTTTTTCTGCCTTTTCTGTTACAACACATCCCAGCACTATTAAATAGGATGCCTTTTTTATATTGTAAACCCTTTTAAATTTATTTTCTTTTAAAATATGGGAAATCCCCTCCCCATCGGCTTGGTTGGACCTGCAGCCAGGGGCAAAGAGGTAAAAATTAAATTTCCTTTGACAAATTATCACAAATATATGATAATATAAAATGTATGGCAAAAAAAGTTCTTTTGGTAGAATATGAACCGAGGTATCTACAAAGGTTAAACTCTGTCCTTCAGCAAAAAGGATGGGAAATCCAGGTTGCCAAGGACGGAGAAGAGGCACTTTCAAAACTGGAAGTTTTTTCTCCAGACCTGGTTTTTATATCTGCTGTTCTTCCAAAGGTAAGAACTGCAGAAGTTATTAAAGCCATAAAATCCAAGGGGGAACTTTCCAATACAAAGATTGTTTTGCTTGCCACTGGAATAAAGGAAGATTTGATTGAAGTAGAAAAAAAGAAAAAAGAAGTGGACCATATCCTCTGTAAACCCTTTTCTGAAACAAAAATAATTGAGGTTTTGGATACTTTTACACCCCCTCCACCAGCAGAAAAAAAGGAAGAAGGGCTTCTGGATTTAATTCCAAAAGCAGAGAAAAAACTCACCTCAGAAGACCTTTTTGGGGAATTCATAGAGGAAAAACCTTCAGCTCCTAAGGTAGAAAAAAAAGAGGAAGTAGAAAAACCTTCAGCTCCAAAGGTAGAAAAAAAAGAAGAAGTGGAAGATCTACTCCATAAAACCCTCTCTTCCATTCCTTCAGAAAAAGCAAAAAAAACAGAAGGGATTCCAAAACTGGAAACAGATATAGACAAAAAATTAACCGAGACCTTGTCAGGTATTCAAATACCCACAAAACCTAAAAAGACAGTTCAAATTCCCAAGGAAGAACCACCAAAAGTGGAAGTGGAAAAACCAAAAGTTGAAGAAATAAAGCCAAAAGTAGAAATAAAAGAAGCACCAAAAATTGTAGAAAAAGTTGTAGAGGAAGTTAAAGAGAAGGAAAAACCCAAAGAGGAA
>JBBFMJ010000234.1:0-3385 GCA_037478515.1 Thermoanaerobaculia bacterium | reverse complement strand
GGAAAAGGCAAATATAAAATATCCCCTTTTAATATTTAAAAGAAAAAAGATGAGGAAAGAGAAAAAGGAGCAGTTCATAAAAGAGATAAAAAATATTTTCAAAAAGTGCAAGGTTTATTTATATGAGAAAAATAGAGTTTCAGGAGAGGGAAATCTGATAAAATTATAGTTGAATGACAATTTTATTTTTTTTACTCTTTCAGTTTTCTGAAACTGTAAATGTAAGTTATGTTTTATTTAATGTCAAAGTTTTTGACAAGGATAAAAGTTTAGTTACAAATTTAAAGAAAGATGATTTTAATCTTTATATAGATCTTCATCCTGTAAAAATTGAACACTTTTCCAAGGTTTCTATGGAACCCCAATCCATACTTTTAATGGTGGATTCTTCTGGGAGTATGGGAACAGGGGATTTGTGGGAAAAGGTTGAAATTTTAATAAAGGAAATTGAAAATTATATAAAGGAAAAGGATGAAATTGGAATCTTTATATTTCAAAGTGACTCTTATAGATTGATTAAGGATTTTAAAATAAAGGAACCTCTCCTTCCCTTTCTGGATGAGATAAAGCCCTGGGGTAAAACTGCTCTTTATGATTCCCTCTCCTATTCTTCTGTGTATTTTAACAAAACCTCCAATAAAAATAGAAGGATAATACTTATAACCGATACCCATGATAATTTCTCTAAACAGGAACCAGAGAAGGTGGTAAATTCCCTCATAAAGACCTCTTTTCCCTGCCATATTTTTGCTTTAAAACAGACAGAGCAGGAACCCCTGGAGATTGATTTTTTAAAACTGCTTTCAAAATACACCAACGGGAGCCTGCATATCTGTCTGACCAGGGAGGAAATAATAAAGGAAGTGGAAAATTGCTGGGAGGCTTTTTCCAAGGAATATCTTATAGGATTTGCTCCAGACCAAAAAAGTGTGTTAAAATATCACACTGTAATAGTTGAAGCAAAGAATAAAAATTATAAAGTAGAAACAAGAAAAGGTTATTATGGTCAGACACCTAAAAGATAAAAAGGAGGTAATATGAAGAGGTTTTATTTGTTGTTTTTTTGTGCATTTTTTGTTTTTGGCTGTGCCACAAAAAAGTTTGTGAATGAGGAAATCCAGAAGACAAATAAGGATGTTTCTCAAAGGATTGAAAATGTTCAAAAAGATGTGGAACAGGCACAGGAAGAAATTCAGCAACTTCATCAAAAGGATAAGGAAATAGAAGAACAGATTGCAAAACTATCGGATACTTCAAGAGAAGCAATGGAAAGGGCTCTGGAAGCAAAAAAACTGGCAGAGGGAAAATTTTTGTATGAGGTTATTTTAAGTGATGATAAGGTCCATTTTGGTTCCAACAAATATGAACTGTCCCTGGAAGCTCAGGCAGCACTGGATGCCTTTGCCCAGATACTTAAAAATCAAAATAAAAATGTTTACATTGAAATTCAGGGGCATACTGATGATTTAGGTTCAGAGGAATATAACTATAAATTGGGTTTAAAAAGAGCAGAAGAGGTTAAATATTATTTAAACAGAGAGCATGGCATACCCCTTCACAGGATGGAAGTGATTTCTTATGGGGAAACAAAGCCCCTGGTGCCAAATACGGATTCTGAAAGCAGAGCAAAAAACAGAAGAGTTGTGCTGGTGGTGATGGAATAGGTGCCCAAAGTTCTTTTAGCAGACGATTCTAAAAACTTCCTGGAAATTTATAAGAATATTTTAAAAGGCCTTCAGGTAGAACTCTATTTTGCAGAGGATGGGGCTGATGCTATAAAAAAAACCTGGAAATATAAACCCGATCTGGTGATTCTGGATCTGGAAATGCCAGAGATGAGTGGAGCTGAATGCACCAGATTGATAAAACAGGACCCCACTCAAAAAAATACACCCATTGTGATTGTTACAAAACATCTATCCCAGAGGGATTTGGAAGTAATGTATAAATCTGGTTGTGAGGAAATACTCTCTAAGCCCTTCACAAAAGAGCAGCTTTTAAGTGTAATAAAAAGATATTTAAAGATTTAAATTGCTGTAAAAATGTTTTTCCCATCTTGGAAGAAAAAGGGCTTCCAAGAGGAGTTTTATATTAAAGGTTGAAGGATATTTTGTCATAGTATCCATAAATTCAAAGGCAATGTCCACCATAAAAGAAGGGGTTTTTGGCAGATTTAAATTTAGAAGATAAAGTGGAATTAAATGGAGGGGGTGTCTGGAAAGTTCTTCAATAAAAATGTATAAATTTATAATGGATGGGTTTAAAGTAAATTCCTCAAAATAACCTATTAATTTTTCAGGTACTTCTCTTTCTGTTTCTTCAAAGGGTATGGGAAAAGAAAAACAACGGCTTCTTATTGTAGGAAGCAAAAGGTTTGGCTGGGAAGTGAGGAGGATAAAATGGGCTGTCTCCGGAGGTTCTTCAAGGATCTTCAAGAAGGCATTGGAAGCTGAAATGTTCAATTGATGGGCTTTTATCAGGACAAAGAATCTTTGCCTGGATTCAAAGGGGGGCTTCTGGGCTTCTTCCCTCAATTCCCTTATCTGATCTATTAAAATTTGATTTCTGGTTGCCCTTATTTCAAAATAATCAGGATGATTTCCGTTTTTTAGATGGTGGCACATAAGGCAGGAGCAATTTTCTAACCCCTCCATCAAACAGAAACTCTGTCTTGCTATTTCTCTGGCTTCCTCAATTCCTGTCTCTGGGTCTTTACTAATTAAAATAATAGAAGGTGGAAGTTTTCCTTCCCTTGCCTTTTCTTTTAGGATATCAAAGATTTTTCTTTCAAGCATTTTAATATCTTTTCAAAGATTTCTTTTTTTTCTCCTCTTCCATCAAGCACACAAAACCTTTCCTTTTCTTCCTGGGCAATTTTGAGAAATCCTTCCCTTATCCTTTTGTGAAAAGAAATCTCTTCCTCTTCAAAACGATCCTTTACCTTGCTTTTAATTCTTTTAAAACCCTCTTCTGTATCTATGTCCAGAAGAAAGGTCAAATTTGGATAAAAATTAAAACAAACTAAAGAAAAGATGTTTCTAATCCAAGCAATATCCACACCCCTTCCATATCCCTGATAGGCAATGGTGGAATGGATAAATCTATCACATATTACAATCCTATCTTCCTTAAGGGCTGGAAAAATTTTTTGGATTAGGAGTTCTCTCCTGGAAACCATCATCAAAAGGGTTTCTGTTATGGAATCAATTTTGAGTTTTTTATCTTTCAGGAGGATTTTTCTGATTTTTTCTCCAAGAAGAGTCCCTCCTGGCTCTCTTAAAGAGATAAAATCTAAATTTTTTTTTCTTAAAAAATTAGAAAGTAATTTTATCTGTGTAGATTTGCCAGCCCCTTCCACTCCTTCAAAGGTTATAAAGTGCGCCAT
>JBBFMJ010000233.1:0-3404 GCA_037478515.1 Thermoanaerobaculia bacterium | reverse complement strand
CTTTGCTTAAATAAAAAACTATTTATAAATGATGGTGATTTTTTCTTCTACAAAAAAGAAAAAAGAAGGGTATACTTTCAAAAATTTTATAAAAATGGCTATAAGGTAGTCAATGAAGTTTGAAAAAAGAAAGTTTTCTAAATGCCCATTTGAATAGGGCAAGGATAGGTACTTAATAATAAAATAATATTTTAGGCAATTATTCTAAGTGCATTTTTGGGAATTAAAATAGCAATTTATTTTATTTGCAATCTTAATAAAAATCTGAAGTACAAAAGTTGAGAAGAATTTTTATAGATGATAAAATAATTTTATGGAAAGTTTATTTCAAATTTTGGATTATAATCTTTTTTTTAGACTTTTCTTTGCCCTTATACTTGGAGGGCTTATTGGTCTGGAAAGACAGGTTATGGGAAAGCCAGCAGGGCTGAGAACCCATATCCTTATATCCCTGGGTTCTTCAATTTTTACCATCCTTTCCCTTTTCATTTCCCAGAAATATTCAATTGCAGACCCCACAAGGATTCCTGCAATGATACTCTCAGGGATTGGTTTTATTGGGGCAGGTGCCATAATTCAGGCAAGGGGGCATATTCAGGGCTTAACCACTGCTGCTTCCATCTGGGCAACTGCATCTGTGGGGATGGCTTGTGGTTTTGGAGCCCTTACAATTGCACTGCTTTCAACTCTTTTTATACTTTTTGTCCTTCACGGGCTTTCCTTTGTGGAGACAAAAATTTCTGTTATAAAATCTTTGACCTTAACCTTTCCCGATGCAGAAAAACTTTATGAATTCTTAAAGAAACTTGAAGAGGAAAGGATAATTTTGCACCATTCATCTGTAAAATTTGAAAAGGAAAAGGGTTTTATTATGGATATTGAAGGGACTATCCCTTTAAGTTTAATAAAAATTTTAAAAAAGGATGAAAAATGAAGTTTTTAATCACTGGTGGATGTGGGTTTATTGGTTCAAATTTTATAAGGTATCTTTTTAAGAATTATAAAAAAGATGTCTTTGTTATAAATTTAGATAAATTGACCTATGCTGGAAATCCAGAAAATTTAAAGGAATTTGAAGGTTTTTCCAATTATAAGTTTATAAAAGGGGATATCTGTAATCCAAGGGCTGTGAAAAAAGCAATGGATGAGGTGGAAATTGTGGTAAATTTTGCAGCAGAGACACATGTGGACAGGTCAATTTTGGGCCCTGATTCCTTTCTTAAAACAGATATCTTTGGGGTATATGTGCTTTTAGAGGAGGCAATTAAGAAGAAAATTAAATTATTTATTCAAATTTCCACAGATGAGGTCTATGGGGAAATCCTTAGAGGTTCCTTTACAGAAGAAAGCCCTTTAAACCCCAGAAGTCCCTATTCCGCTTCAAAAGCAGGAGGGGATCGGCTTGCCTTTGCATACTTTCATACTTACAATGTTCCAGTTATAATTACAAGGGCATCCAACAATTTTGGACCCTATCAATACCCTGAAAAACTTATTCCATTGTTTGTTACAAATGCACTGGAAGATAAGCCATTGCCTGTTTATGGAGATGGAAAGCAGGTGAGGGACTGGCTCTATGTGGAAGACCATTGCAAAGCACTGGATCTTTTAATTAAAAAAGGTAAAGTTGGGGAAGTTTATAACATTGGGGGTGGAAATGAAAAAAAGAATATAGAGATTACAAAAATGATATTAAAAAAATTAAAAAAGTCAGAGGGTTTAATAAAATATGTAAAGGACAGGCCTGCGCATGATAGAAGATATTCTTTGAATTTTGAAAAAATCAAAAAACTGGGCTACAAACCCTCTGAAAATTTTGAAGAAAAATTAGAAGAGACCATTGATTGGTATATAAAAAATAGAAAATGGTGGGAAAAGATAAAAAAGGGTTCCTTTAAAAGGTATTATTTAAAACAATATGGGAAACTATCTTAAAGTTTTAATCCCTGGTGGAAGGGGAATGCTGGGTTATGCTGTATGTGAATATTTTTCAGGCAAAAGGCAGGATTTTAAAGTCCTGGACCTTCCAGAATTTGATGTAACTCAAAAAGATAGGGTGGGGGAGGAGATTGAAAAATATAAGCCCACAATTATTTTAAATCTATCTGCCTATACAAAGGTGGATCAGGCAGAAGTAGAAAAGGACAAGGCATTTGAAGTAAATGAAAAAGGGGTGGAAAACCTCTGTTTTTTTTGCAGTAAATTTAATATTAAACTTATTCATATTTCTACGGACTATGTTTTCAATGGAAAAAAGGAAGGGGAGTGGTCAGAAGAAGATAAGCCAGAGCCGATAAATATTTATGGACTGAGTAAGTTAAAAGGTGAGGAAAAAGTTAAAAATTTAAAGGATTTTTTAATAATAAGGACCAGCTGGCTCTTTGGACCCAACGGGCAAAATTTTGTAAAGACAATTTCTGAGAAATTAAAAAAGGGTGAAAATTTAAAGGTTGTTAAAGACCAGAGGGGTTGCCCTACCTACACAAAGGTTCTGGCAGAGGCAATTTATCTTATGATTGAAAAAAATGCAAAGGGAATTTATCACTTCTGCCAGCCACCACCAACTACCTGGTATGATTTTGCTATAAGGATAAGGGAAGTTTTAGCTTTAAAAAATAAAATTGAACCCGTTTCTTCCGAAGAATATAAAACCCTGGCAAAAAGGCCCAAAAATTCAGTTTTATCTATCAAAAAATTTTTAAGGGAATTTGATTTTAGTATCCCAAATTGGGAAGAATCATTATTTGAATATTTGAAAAATATTATGAATTATGAAAAATAAAAAAGCAAAGCATGAACCGTGTCTTTTTTACATCTGGTTGCAAAACCTAATTTTTAAATTTAATCTTCCCACCACTTTGCATCACCTAAAGGAATTATTTCTTTTGCATATTTTAATGAATTTTTTAGTTCAATTAATTTTCTTTCATCAAAAGATGGATCTGTTTTTGTCGTAAATGCTTGAATCAAATATGAACAATCAAAAATTTCAAGAATTTTAAGTTCTGCTTTTTCAATGTATATTTTTATCTCTTCTGGCGTTGACCAATGTCCCCTGTGTATTGGTTTATCTTTATCTTTATAAATATCTACCTCCCATAAAAACCTTTTAAATCCCCATTCATCCGTTAAATTAAATGTATCAAAATAAAATATCCCGTATGGTTTTAAAACCCTTTTTGCTTCCAATATATAATTCCACATATCTTCCTTTTCAAGGTGCAAAAAAACTATATGAGAATATACAACATCAAAACAATTATCTTCAAAAATGCTAAGGTTTGCATTTTTAATATATTTAAGTTTTATATTGCTTAAATTTTTTAACCTCTTCTTTGCAATTTTTAATAAATTTTTTGAGATATCAACACCAACCCATTCCTTGCAATTTTCTGCTAAAAATT
>JBBFMJ010000232.1:0-3439 GCA_037478515.1 Thermoanaerobaculia bacterium | reverse complement strand
GTCCTGCAATCTCTGAAAAACTACCTTCAGAGGAAGACCAGCCATGTCCGGTCAGTTATTATGGAAAGAGCAAGCTGGAGGCAGAAAAAATTATAAAAGAGAAATTGGAAATACCCTCAGTCATATTAAGATTAAGTGGCGTCTACGGTCCTGAAGACAGGGAAATTTTTACATTTTTTAAATATGCCCAAAAGGGGACCCTTTATTTTCCTTTGAGAAAAAATCAAAAAATTCAGCTTATTTATATAAAAGATGTATGCATAGCCATTGAAAAAGTATTAAAAAGAGATGCAGAGGGAATTTTTTTCATTGCCCACCCTGAAATCTTAAATACTCTGGAAATTTGCTTTTTCTTTAAAGAAATCATTGGAAAGCCCGTAAACATCCTCACAATTCCAGAACCGGTTGTAAAATTTTTCTCCTATTTAAATTTAGGGCTGGGAATGATTTCTGGGAAAAAAACTATGTTTAATCCTCAGAAAGTTAAGGAACTTTTGCAGGAGAAATGGTTGTGTTCCACAGAAAAGGCAAAAAATCAGCTGGAATTTGAAGCCCGGATCCCTTTTTCACAGGGAGCAAGGGAAACCTATAAATGGTATAAAGAAAATAATTGGTTATAAGGAGTAAAAGTGGATTTATTTAAGAGATGTTATGAATTCAAAGAACCCGAAAAAGTTATGGAAATGGGGCTTTACACCTATTTCAGGTGTATTTCTTCAGCCCAGGAACCAGAAGTTATCATGGATGGGAAAAAAGTTATTATGCTGGGCTCCAACAATTACCTGGGGCTTACAAACCATCCTTATATCAAAGAAAAAGCCCTGGAAGCCATAAAGAAATATGGAAGTGGATGTGCTGGTTCCAGATTTTTAAATGGAACGTTGGATATCCACTGCCAGCTGGAAGAAAAACTGGCAAACTTTGTAAAAAAGGAAAAAGCCCTGGTTTTTTCAACAGGTTTTCAGACAAATTTAGGCGTAATTTCTACTTTAATAGGTAAAAGTGATGTGGTCTATATTGATAAACTAAACCATGCTTCTATCATTGACGGATGCCGTCTTTCCTTTGGAAAGGTTAGAAAATTCAAGCACAATGATTTAAAGGATTTGGAAAAAATGGTAATTGAGGATGGAGAATGCCCAGGGAAGCTCATTGTGGTGGATGGAGTTTTTTCTATGGAAGGAGATATCTTTGATTTACCCTCCCTGGTACCCATTGCCAAAAGATATGACATAAAAATTATGGTGGATGATGCCCATGGAATAGGAGTGCTGGGAAAAAATGGAAGGGGAACAGCTGAGCATTTTAATCTGGAAGATGATGTGGATCTTATAATGGGCACCTTTTCAAAATCCCTTGCATCAGTGGGGGGTTTTATTGCAGGAAAAAGTGAGGTAATTTCCTGGATAAAACATAAAGCAAGGCCGCTGATCTTTTCTGCCTCCCCTCCCCCTGCCTCGGTGGCTTCTGTAATTGCTGCTGTGGAAATCATTGAAAGGGAACCAGAAAGGAGAGAAAAACTCTGGGAAAACACGAGATTTTTAATGGAAGGTCTGAAAAATGAAGGTTTTGACATAGGAAATACCCAGACCCCTATAATTCCAGTAATCGTAGGGGAAGACCTTATGGCATTTAAAATGGTTCAACGCCTTCAAGAGCTGGGGGTTTTTGCAAATCCAGATATCTCTCCTGCAACTCCTCCTGGCAGAGCCCTTATAAGAAACTCCCTTATGGCAACCCATACCTTTGAACATCTTGAAAAAGCCATAGATGCCTTTAAAAAGGCAGGAAAAGAACTGGGTATAATAAAGTGATGGAAGTTTTACCTTTAAAATTTCCGGAAGAGCTTAAAAAATTTTACAAAATTCCTTTCAAAATATATAAAAATGACCCCCTCTGGGTTCCACCCTTATGGATGGATTTTAAAAAACTTTTAAGCCCTTCCAACCCTTTTTTCAAGCATTCAAAGGTAAAAGCATTTATTGCATTAAAGGACAAAAAGGAAGCAGGGACTATTTTATATATAAAAGATGATAATTTTATAAAATTCCACAACCAGCCCTGGGCACATTTTGGTTTTTTTGAATTTATAGAAGATCTGGAAGTGGCAAAGGCACTCCTGGAAGCCGTTGAAAAAGAAGCAAAAGAGGATAATGTGAAAGCAATAATAGGGCCTTTTAATCCTTCCACCAATGAAAGCTGTGGAACTCTAATATGGGGACCACCTGAGCCACCTTTTTTGATGATGCCTTACAATTTGAGTTATTACCCTGAAATTATAGAAAAATGCGGATATACTAAAGTCAAAGACCTCTATGCTTTTATTGCTCCAGTGACTGACCTTCCCTTAAATCGCCTGGAAAAGATTGCACAGGAAACATATAAAAAACATAACATAAAAGTCAGAAAGGCAAACTTAAAAAATTTTGAAGAAGAATTAAAAGTCATAAGAATAATTTATAATGAGGCTTGGGAAAAAAACTGGGGTTTTGTCCCCCTGGAAGAAGAAGAAATGGAGTTTCTGGCGCACCGTTTAAAGCCCCTCTGCATACCTGAACTCCTTCAAATTGCCTTTGTAGAAGAGGAACCAGCAGGTTTTATAATGACCCTTCCCAATGTAAATGAAGTTTTCATACACCTGAAAGGTTATTTAACCCCAATGGCTCTTTTAAAAATATTTTATTATTCAAAAAAAATAACTGGACTGCGGCTTCTAACTCTTGGGGTTCGCGAAAAGTTCAGAAAAATGGGTGTAGATGGATGCCTTTACTATGAATCCTTAAAAAATGGATTAAAAATGAAGTACAAAAGGGCAGAATTTTCTTGGATACTTGAAGATAATATAATTACCCAGAAAGCAGTGCGGCTTATGGGCGGGAAACATTATAAAACCTATAGAATTTACATTAAAAATTTATAAATTAAATGTTAAAATAATAAAAAAGCCGATGTAGCTCAATGGCAGAGCAGCTGATTCGTAATCAGCAGGTTTGGGGTTCAACTCCCCACATCGGCTCCATTTTTTTTATTAAAATCAGGATAAACCCAATTGAAAAACTCCATTCTAATTGAATTTTTTTTAATATTCAAGTATAATATTTATTTAAATATTTTAGGAGAGGTTATGGACAAGAAAACAATAAAAATGTATGAAAAAAAATTAAAGGAAAAAAAAGAAGAAATTCTTTCCACCATCAGGTCTTCCAAATCCTCTGGGGATGAGAGTATTTCTGAAATGGTTCAAGACATAGCAGACAAAGCAGCAACTTCCTATTCCAGAGAGCTTTTATATGGCTTATCGGATGCAGAAAGAAAGATTTTCCTCCTGATAGAGGAAGCACTTCAAAGAATCAAAGAAGGAAAATATGGATATTGCGTCTATTGCAACCAGAAGATTCAAAAAAAGCGTCTGGATGCAGTTCCCTGGGCAAGGCATTGT
>JBBFMJ010000231.1:0-3444 GCA_037478515.1 Thermoanaerobaculia bacterium | reverse complement strand
ATTTTAAAATTAGAGCGCCTGCCTCAATCCCTGCCCAGTAAAGTTTGTATTCCAGTAATTCTGATTGAAAGGAAAGGAAAAAAATTAAAAAGATGGGCAATTTTCCTCCAGAAAATTTAAAATATTTTCTTTCTGGATTTCTTCTTTGTAAAAGTTTAAGCCCTTTGAAAAATAGTTTCCATTCCTTTCGGGAGAATGCCAGGTAAAAAATCCCACCAGTGGTTTCCTGAATGCGTCAGCCAGGTGATAAAAACCTGTGTCAGGTCCTATAAAAAAAATGCTTTTTTCTATAAGGTATGCCATTTCTTTAATGGAAAATGTAGGGGCTTTTATGGTATCCAAAAAGGTGCTGGCTTCTTCTGCCCTCTTTTCCTGCCCCGGTCCATAGGTAATTACCAGGGCTGTGTTTTTAGTTTTCAAAAAATGGCAGATTTCCTTTATGGGTTTTAAGGGAAAGTCCTTATCCTTTGAGCTGGAAAAGGGATGAAATATTCCAAATTTTTCAAAATTTGTTTTTTTTAAAAAATCTGAAACTCTGCCTTCGGGGTCCTCGGAAAGGTCTTTTAAATTATAATCATTAAAATAGAAATGGTCTATTCCCAGATATGAGGCAAAGGATAGATTTTTATCAATGATATGGGTTCCTTGGGGTGATATTTTTTTGTGATAAAGAAAGAATAGATTTTTTTCCTTAAGGCCCTTTAATCCAAAGCCAACTCTTTTACAACTATTTGAAAAAAAAGAAATTAAAACTGTTTTATAAAGACCCTGTGCGTCTATTAGGAAATCTAAGTTTTGAGCCCTTAATCTTTTAAAGGAGTTTAAAATTTCTTTTCCCTTAAAGCAAAAGGGCAAAAATTTATCCACAAAGTTTATATTTTCAAAGGTTTTTAAATAATTTTTTTCAATTATCCAGTGGATTTCAAAATCAGGCCTTTCTTTTTTTATTACATATGCCAAAGGAAGGGTGTGAATTATGTCTCCTAAATGGGAGAGTTTTAAAATTCCTAATTTCATTTCTTTAATTTTTTAATTAAATTTGAAGAAGAATAGATTTTTTTACCCCCCACAATCAAAACCTTTCCACCCAATTTTTCCACTAGTTCCCTTTCTGGAACCTCTTCTTTTTTATAGTCCCCACCTTTGCAATGAAAATCAGGTTTTAATAATTTTATAATTTTCAAGGGTTTATCTTCGGAAAAAGGAATTATGAAATCTACATATATTATGGAAGATAAGACCTCCAATCTCTCTTTTAAAGGGAAAAAGGGCCTTCCCTTTCCTTTTAATTTCCTTACTGAAATATCACTATTTACACCCAAAATAAGAATATCGGCCACTTCCTTTGCTTCTTTAAGGTATCGGATATGCCCAGGGTGGATTATGTCAAAACATCCATTGGCAAAGGAAATTTTTAAATTTTTAGCCCTTGCAATATCCCTTATTTCTTTTAGTTTTTTTAAATTTATAATTTTAGGGAAGTTTTTCAATTCCATCTTTTAGTTCCTCAAAAGAGACGGTAGCTGTTCCCATCTTTTTAACCTTTATACCCCCTGACATATTGGCAAGGTATGCTGCTTCTTCAAAACTTGCTCCAGAACACAGGGAAAGGGAATAGGTGGCAAGGACAGCATCTCCTGCCCCGGTGGTGTCTGCAATTTGGCCTGAGCCATAAGGTGGAATTATCTTTGGCTTTTTATTTTTCTGATGTATTAGAACTCCTTTTGAACCCATAGTCATAAGGACTGCTTTTGGATTAAGTTTTTCAATTATCACCTGGGATGCCTTTTTTGCCTCTTCATCTGTGGAAATTCTAAAGCCCACCAAGAGTTCTGCCTCTTCAATATTTGGGGTCAGAGATGTTACATTTTTAAATTTTTTAAGTCGGTATCTGGAATCGACCAGAACTGGGGTTTTTAATTTTTCCTTATTTAAAAAGGAAAAGTCCAGGGAGTTATATCCATAATCAGAGACAATGAGGCAGTCAATCTCTTTTAAAGGTATGTCATTATTATTTATTTTTGGATAGTAAACTTCCTCATCATACCTTACCACCTGTTGTTTTGAGGTACTTTCAAAACCAGCCAAAATCCTAACTTTTCTTACGGTTTTCCATCCCCTTAAAATTTTTATAAAATCTGTCTTAATTTCTCTTTTTTTAAAAAACTCCAGAAGAAATTGCCCCTCCTGGTCATCCCCTAAAAAGCCAAAGGGTATAGGCTCTGCCCCTTGGTCTTTTAGATTCATAACCACATTAGCACCCCCTCCAGGGACAGCCCATTCCATTTTTTTCTTTAAAATTAAAACAGGTGCTTCCCTGGAAATCCTCTTTGGAATTCCCCAGATATACTGATCCAGGATTAAATCTGCCAGGACCAGGACTTTTTTTCCTTTAAAGTTTTTTAGAATTTTTAATAATTTTTCCCTATTCACCCAATTCCCTTAAAATTTCTTTCTTTATTTCCTCTTCCATCCCTTTCCCAAAACCCAGATGGAAGCTGGAAAGCTTTCCATTTTTTCCAAATATAAAAGTGGATGGAAAGGCAGAGACACCATATTTTTGATAAATTTTCTCCCCATCCACCACTTCATCTTCTAAAAAAACAAAGTTAAGATTCTTATCTTTTATAAATTTCATAGCCCTTTCTCTGTCCTGAAAGGCTTCCACAGCCACAAAAATTACCTCTTTTTCTTTTAAAACTTCCCATATTTTTTGAAGTTGCGGCAACTCCGCAACACAGGCACCTCAGGTGGGAAACCAGAAGGTAAGGAGGGCAACTTTTCCTTTTGAAATTTCTTTAAAGTTAAACTCCTTTCCTTCATAACTTTTAAGGGTAAAATCCATTGCAAAAGGTGAAATTTCTTCCTTTTTTTTCATTAAAAATTCCTCAATTCCCTCTTCAGAATTATAAATTTCTTTATAAATTTCCTTAAAAAACTTATAATTTTCCTCATTTTTTTCAAATAAAACATCTGGAATTATGGTAGAAATTGCCTCCTCTTTTTTTCCCATTTCTTTAAGAAGTTGTGCCAGGTGCAGGTTAAAATTGTCCATATAAGTTCCCTGAAAAGATGGTTTTAAAAATCCCTTTGCCCTTTCAAAGGACTTCAGGGCTTCCTCATAATTTTTTTGTCCCTTCAAAGCCCTACCCCTTAAAAATTCCACCTCAAAATTCCATCTATTAAAGTATCTTTTTCTTCTTTCCTGACTCAATTTTTCATATTTTTTATCAATGTAATCCATAGTGCAAAATCTTTTTGCCTCTTCTAAAAGTTTTAAACTTTCTTCAAACCCTTCTGCTTCAAGCAATGCCTTCACTGTTTCAGAATAATTATAATAATCAAGGGGTTTCTTAAAGGAGTTGAAAACCTCCATTATCTTTTCCTTCATTTTGCTTCTTTTATATGCTTCCAGAAGGCAATAATTTATTTCATTTAAATTTT
>JBBFMJ010000230.1:1574-3446 GCA_037478515.1 Thermoanaerobaculia bacterium | reverse complement strand
GGGCAATTGTAATTTTATTTGATTTTAATTCTACAACCTGAGTATTGCAAGCAAGGCGTGCCCTTCCCTGAATCAGCATCCCGCAGGAACCACATACCCCCATCCTGCAGGAAAACCTAAAAGACAAAGTTGGATCAATTTCTTTTTTAATATAATGAAGACAATCAAGGACTGTTTTCCCTTCTTCAAAAGGGACATTGTATGTTTGATAGTATGGTTTTTCATCCTTTTCAGGGCTAAATCTTCTTATGATAAATTGAACATTTTCCATCTTTACCTCCTTACCATTTTACTGAAACAACTTTGGCTGCAATTGCAGAATAGGTTCCAAATACAAAGAGCAAAAAGCCAAAGATTGTCAAAACCAAAGACACAAACTTCCTTGTTTTGTCTTTTACATTTGCCTCACCAATTATTTTATTTAAACCATAAAAACCATGGTATAGTGCAAAGCCCAATAGCAAGATATAGACAATTGCAAATCCAAGCATCTTCATCCTTGCCAATACATTCTGCCAGTCAATCCCTTCGCCCCCTGCTGGATTGAAAATTTTTAAAATCTCATCCAGATGCATAATTCCCATATGAAGTCCCAGCAAGAATAAGATTACAATTCCTGCAAATAAATGGAGTGTCCAGAGTTTTGTGTCTTTCATTTGCTCCCTCCTAAGAAAAAGTCATATCCGCCAATCAAAATAAAAATTAAAGCAATAAGCATTAAAATTATCATTACAGGTCTTTGTTTCCCAACTGATGTTTTATATGGATAGACGGGTTCAATTGGTTTTCCAACCAGAAATCCCAGTTCAAGTAAAATCAATCTTATCCCATTTAAAGCATGGAAACAGAAGGCAAAATAGACAAGAAACTCACCAAGCCGAAATAGGGGAGCTGAAACTGAAGCCATTGCCTTTTCCCATCCCTCTTGGCCCAAAACTCTTGTAGAAGTTACAAAGATATGCAAAATGAAATAGAATAAAATTCCAAGTCCAGTTATTCGATGCAGGGTGTAAAGGTATCTTTCAATGGAGAACTTCCCTCCAATTGCCCAACCTTTTATTCCCAAATGATTATCATAGTACTTATTTTCCATATTTTCCTCCTAATATTTTCTTTCCACGGGCTTCCATTTTGTAATTTTAACTGGTTTGTATTCAATTTTTAAGCCCGCTTCTATTTTTGTAATGAGTGTATGTTTTAAAAATCTTTCATCATCCCTTTTTGTAAAATCCCTTCTTGCATGGGCGCCTCTGGATTCTTCTCTGGCAATGGCACCCACAAACATTGCCTCTGCAAGATCAAGCAAGTTTTCTGTCTCCAGAACATTTATCAAGTTTGAGTTGTAAATCCTTCCTTTATCTTCAACCCTTATATCCCTAAACCTTTCTTTGAGTTCTTTCAGTTTTTCATAACCCTCTTTCATATCCTTTCCATCCCTGAAAACACCCATATACTTATCCATTAAGGACCTTAAATTTTCTCTTATTGTGTAAGGATTTTCCTTCCCATCTTTCTTTAAAATTTCCCCAAAGACCCTCTTTTCTTCTTCCTCTGCTTTGCTTTTATTTAATTCCGGAACTGATGGATTATTTTTGGTAATAAAATTATAAATTTCCTGTCCACAGATATCTCCCCAGACAAGGCATTCAGCAGTTGAATTGCAGCCCAAACGGTTTGCCCCATGCATTGAAGAACAAGCAACTTCCCCTGCTGCCCAGAGTCGCTCTGCCTTTGTTTTACCTTTAATATCGCATTCAATTCCACCCATTGAATAATGTGCAACTGGCCTGACTGGAATTGGCTTTTCAATTGGATCTAAATTTAAAAATTTCATACAGACCTCTCTTATAAGTGGAAGTTTTGTATTTATCT
>JBBFMJ010000230.1:0-1564 GCA_037478515.1 Thermoanaerobaculia bacterium | reverse complement strand
CTCCCAAATGTCTTAAATCAAGGTAAACATAATCAAGTCCTGTGGGATGAGAAAAACCCCTTCCTTCTAAAATTTCTGTCATCATTGATCTGGAGACAATGTCCCTTGGAGCAAGTTCCATAAACTTTGGAGCATATTTTTCCATAAACCTTTCACCTTTATTATTTATCAAGTACCCACCTTCTCCTCTGCAACCTTCTGTCATAAGTATTCCTGATGGAACAAGGCCTGTGGGATGGAATTGCAAAAATTCCAGGTCCTCCAGGGCAAGTCCTGCCCTTAAAGCATATGCCTGGGCATCCCCTGTAACTGTCTGGGAATAAGTTGTAAAACCATATAGGTTTCCAAGCCCGCCTGTTGCAATGAGACATGCTTTTCCTTTAAGTAGTAAAAATTCACCAGTTGGTAAATTATAAGCAGTTAGTCCTTTGAACTCACCATTTTCAATTATAATTGATGTTACAAATACCTCATCGTACCTTTTAAAATTATCATACCTTAGAAGTTCATCATAGAGACATTGCATCTCAAAAAAGCCCGTCTTGTCCTTTGCCATAGTTGCCCTTGGGTATGAATGCCCCCCAAATGGTCTTTGGAGTATTCTTCCATCTTCATCCCTGGACCAGGGAAGTCCCCAGTGGTCAAGTAAATAAATTTCCTTTGGAGATGTTTCCACAAATAAATCCACCACATCCTGGTCTGCTAAAAAATCAGAACCCTTATTTGTATCCCAGGAATGAAGTTCTAAGGAGTCCCCTTCCTCTGTCCTTAAAACAGCAGCAGTTCCACCTTCTGCACAAACAGAATGTGCCCTCATCAGTTGAACCTTTGATACAAGCCCTAAGTTTATCTTATCTTTGCTTTTTCTTAAGATTTCAACTGCTGCTCTAAGGCCTGCAAGCCCTGTGCCAAAGATTAAAACATCATGAACTCTTTCTTCCATATCTCCCCCTATTTACTAGAAAAAATAATGTTTCTTTTAAAGATTATTTATAACAAATTCAAAACTAAAAGTCAAATATTCAAGTTTAGAATTAAGGGGTAAATTTTTTTAAGACAAAAATCTTTAATTTTTTAAATTTTTATTAGATTTGCTTATAAGATTCAGGAAGGTTTCTGGCATTATTTCTGATAAGGAGAAAAAAAGGGAGATTAAAAAGATATAAAAATATAAGAAAAAATAGTTTATGGTATCCTTAAAAAGGTTTCCAAGAATCCATATTCCAAAAAATTTATAGAAAAGCAAAATATATTTCCCCTCCGCTTCTTTCTTTATCTCCTTATGGCTCTCTCCTTTTATACTTTTTATAATGTTATATCCCCTGAAAATTATATTTATAACCAATCCAAACCATACCTCTTTTTCCATAAATATTTCTTCTTTAGGGTTTTTGAAGTTATTTTGAAGAAGAATATATAAAATTACACCAGCAAAAATTGCAGGAATTGATAAAATTAAAGAAAGTATTAAATAGGAAACCACAGTATAAAAAAATTTTTTAATTCCCTTTATTTTTTTTGGAAAAAGCCCTTTGCCTTCTTTCGAGATTTCAGACATAACAAT
>JBBFMJ010000229.1:0-3449 GCA_037478515.1 Thermoanaerobaculia bacterium | reverse complement strand
CCACAAGACCTGATAAAAAATAACCGGAAGATAGGGCAAAAAAAGAAAAAACTAAAAAGGGCTTATAGCCATATCTTTCAGCCAAAGCACCAGAGAGGATTGGAAGCCCATATAAAACTGGCTGGATAACTGATTTTATAACCCCTATTGAAATCTTTGAAAAACCAAGTCCCCCTTCCATCCTTGAAAGAGCCAGATAGGCAGATAAAACAGACATAAGCCCATAGTAGGCACCCCTTTCAAAAAACTCCATTAAAATTACTACCCAGAAATTCCTCGAAAACCTTTTAAAAAACACAATAAATTATACCAAGTTTTAAAAAATTTTATTTCCTTGCATTTTAAAAAAGCAAAATTATTATTAAAAAGATGGCAAAACTACCCTTTGAAGAAAAAATAAAAAAATCTGGAAAATTTATTAAAATTATTTTAAAATAAATAGATTATTATGGAAGATAAAGATGATAAAACCTTACCGGTTTTTTATTTCGATATACAAAAAGAGGAAGGGCAACCTTTTTCTGCAAGGTTTAAAAATTTAAAGTTTTTAGGGCAGGGGGGCTCGGGAAGGGTTTATAAGGCACATGATACTAATCTAAATGAATATGTAGCAATTAAATTAATAGAAAAAAAAGGGCTTTCAGAGGAATCAAAAAAAAGGATTTTAAGGGAAGTAAGCGTTGCAAGAAAACTTTCCCATCCAAATCTTGTAAAATACTATGATATAAACGAGGACAGGGATCATTTAATTATAATAATGGAATATATTGAAGGCACTTCACTTGATAAAAAAATAAGAAAAGAAGGTCCTTTTAAAGAAGAAGAAATAAAAAATATCCTTTTAATTTTGGTTGATGTCATTAAATATCTCCATGATAATAAAATAATACACAGAGATATAAAACCAGCAAATATTTTTATAACTGATAAAGGGGAAGTTAAATTAGGAGATTTTGGGATAATTCATTTAAAAGAAACACACGAAAAACTTACAAAAACAGAGCAGGCAATTGGAACCCCCACTTATATGTCCCCAGAACAGATTACAGGAAAGGAAATAGATGAAAAATCTGACTGGTATTCCTTAGGGATAACTATTTATGAAATGATCCAGGGGGATGTCCCCTTTTCTGGGACAATTGGTGAGATAATTAAAGGGCATTTTGAAAAAGAAATACCTGAAGTTAAAAGTTCAAAGCTTTTTAATAAACTTATTAAGGGGCTTACAATTAAAAATCCAAAAAAAAGATGGGGATACGAAGAGATAAAAAAATATTTAGAAGGAAAAACCTTACCCCTTCTTCCAAAACAAAAAGAAAAAATCCTCTTTGCTCTTTTTTCTTTTGCATTTATTTTCCTCTTTTACTTTTTTTTAATTCCGGAATTTTTGGGAAAATCTATAGAAAATGCAAAATTTGAAGGAAAAAAATTAAAGGTTTTTAGTAAAAATAAGATGCTTTTTGAAAAGGAAACTGAAAAATTGATAGGAGATGCAAAGGTCTTAAACAAAAAGGAAGTTATAATCTCATATAATATAAAAGCAGAAAATATTCCAAAAAATCCACGCGAAAGTATAAATGTTGGGGAAATCTTAAACAACAAAGGCAGTATAATTTCAAATTTCTTTACTCAATATATTGGCTATTCAAAACCTGAATTCTCTATAAATTACACATCAAAAATACTGCCCTTTAATATTATAAATAATGGAAAAATAGAAAAGAGCAATCATGCTATAAGAATTGATCATACATATTACCCTTGCTGGCTTATTTTTTTTGATGATATAAGGAAAAGAAAGCAGCTTATAACAATTCGTCATTCTGGAGGTATAGAAGGACTTTGCGAGTGGGATGGTAAAATTGTAATGGCTGGTTTTAATAATGTGCTTTTTCATCAAATTTTTATTGCTTTCTTTAAAAAAGAAAAAATGGTGGGTTTGTTTTTCGATATAAGTGATTTATCTCAATCTTTGATTTCTTACAATTTGCTTGGTTATGGAGCAACCACAGCATATCCAAAGTTTTATCCAGAAGGAAAAAATTTAAAAATTGAAATTTCAGGGACTGAAAATCCAATAATATTAAAGCCAGATGGGGACTTTGAAGGGCAAAAGGCAGGAACACAGGAAATAACTCAAAAATTTGTGAAAGATTATGGACTTGTTAAATATTTAGCCCAGAAAGGAAATCTTGAAAAGGCAAAGGAAGTTGCAGAGGAATACATTAAAACTTCTGAAATTTTTCAAATTTATGGTTGGACAGTTGTCTTTGCCTCTTTTCTTTCTAATTTAAACCTGCTGGAAGGAGATGTAAAAGGAGCTGTTGAAACCTGCCTTACCTTTGCAAAAAAATATGAAAAATATGGTTTTGATTTATACAATAAAGCAGGATTTTTAGCCCTTTTAGGAGGGGATTATAAGAAGGCATTAGAAATATGGGAGGGTGGATATTATGGAGAGGGGTTTAGAGCACCTGAAATTTTAATTTATCCTGTAACAGCTTCTATTTTAGATGAAAACTGGAAGAAAGTAGATGAGCTTTTAAGTGAAGAAAACTTTGCAAAGGAAGGCATCTGGATGGATTATTTAAGGGGTCTTAAAGGGGTTTCTTATCTTGTTAAAAAAGATTTGAAAAATTCAATAGAAACCCTAAAAAAAAGCATAGAAGTTTTAGATTTAGAAGATATTGCTTGTTTTTATTTTCTTGCTAAATATATTTCAGGGGAGCCAGATATTGAAAATTATGAAAAATTTATGAAAAATTATATCTCTGGACCACTACATTTGCAATTTGCAGGTGCTTGCACTAAAGGTGATTGGGATAAGGCAAAAATTTTATACAAAACAATGGAAAATGAAGCCCCGTGGAATTCTGGGATTTCTTTAGTTTTCCCTCTGGTTAAAAAAGTTATAGAAAAGTACCCTGAAAAATTTAATTTCCTTTAAGAGACCCATTGAAAGGTGGCATATCTGAAAAAGTAATAAAATTGAATTAAAAATAATATTGGTATAACAATCCAGAAAATTTTTTTATTTAAAAACTTTCCTAAGATACCAAAAACTGGAAAGGCGGGAAGGACCAATCTTTGATAGGACAAAAAGGAACTGCATAAGGGAAAAAGCAAAACAATGTATGTCCAGATATGGCTCCAGAGTGGAAAATTTTTCCTTTCCTTTGAGAAAAATATCAAAAAAAGGAATATTAAACTTAAAGAAAGGTCAACCCAGCTCCCCTTCCAGGAAAATATCCCTTTTTCCTTCCATAAAATAAATTCTATAAAGCCATGCCAGGGACCAAGTGGAAAGCCCCTGGACATTGATTGCCTTTGAATAAAAGGCATAAAGGAGCCCAGAGAACTATAATAAATTAAAAAAAGAATAAAAAAACCAAAAATAAATAAAAATATTAAATAAATCTTCTTCTTCAAACCCTTTGGAAAAAATAAAA
>JBBFMJ010000228.1:0-3449 GCA_037478515.1 Thermoanaerobaculia bacterium | reverse complement strand
AAAGAAGGATTTATAAAATAGTTCAGATAACAGACCTTATGACACATCCTGACTACAGGCAGAAAGGGATTTTGCTGAAATTGGGAAACCTATTCTACGATAGTTGTCTGAGTGAAAAAATTAGCTTTGCTTATGGATTTCCAGGAGAAAGGAGCAGGTTGGTTGGTGAGAAGTATCTCAACTATAAGCCCCTTACAAAGGTAAAATTGTGCTCCTTTCCCATTAAAGATGAGAAGGGTAATGTTCCAGTGGAAAAAGCAAGTTTTTTAAATTTCTATTTAAAAAAAATAATCTTGGCTACTGATAAAAATGGTATCATCAAAGATATAGATTACTTTTTATGGAGATATATTGAAAATCCTTTAGAAGAATATTTTTGGTCTTATATTGATGGTGCTCTCTTTATTTTTAGAATTTTTGACAACTATGCCTTACTGATGGACTACTTTTATGAAAAATATAGTAAACTGAAAGAGCTTTTTTATAAGTGTCAGAGTTCTTTAAAAAGTCTTGGAATTAGTTTTATAAAAACTTTTCCCTGCCTTTTTCTGGGTGGAGAAAAATTTGAAGTTCAGGAACAGGATTATTATTTAGAATATAAAATCTTAAAAGATAATCCTGAAAAATTTTTAAGACTGGAACATTTTCTGCCTTCTGATTACGATGTTTTTTAATTTTCAACTTAAAGGATTCAGGATAAGGTCTGAAAATAAAACCCCTTTTTCCTTTTTCAATGTATTAAAAATTTTTTTTATATCCTTTGCCTTCCCCTTGAGAACCACTGATTCTAAACATTTTTCCCTGTCCAGATGGATGTGGGTTGTGGAATAGATTACTTTGAAATAACTGTGCTGAAAATCTGTAAGTTTTTCTTCCAGCATTCTTTGACTGTGGTTATAAATCATTACAATAACTCCCACAGAATTTACATTCTTTTTTAAGGTTTTCTTTTTAAGATATTCTCTCACTAAATCCCTAAAAAATTCTGAACGATTTCCATAATTTTCTTCTTTCCTTAAATTTTCAAGGAGTTTATGGGACTTGCTGTCCAAAGAAATGCTGATTCTTAAAGTTTTTTCCATAATTTTTTACCTCCCTGGGATATATTATATTACCCTTGACCCTTAAATTTGTCAATGAGGGATTTTTTTGTTATAATTGAAAAAAATTAAGGAGGTTGTATGTTTAAAAAATTTTTTGTTTTCCTTATGTTTTTCTCCCTCTGTGTGTTTTCCCAGAATGCCTTAAACAGAGGTGCTTTTAACATCTTAGGTTTTGGTGCCAGAGCCATGGGGATGGGAGGTGCTTTTATTGCCATTGCTGATGATGCCACAGCTGCCTCCTGGAACCCTGCAGGCCTTTCCCAGATGACTTCTTCTGAAATTTCTCTTGTTTACGATATGTACAAGGGAGATGTGACCTGGGAGGACTATGAAGAGACAAACTGGTCCGATGGTTATTCCTATGTCTGGCAGAGTGTCAAAGATGAAGGTTCCACAGATTATTCTTCTCTGGCTTTCCTTTCTTATTCTATGCCAGTTCAAATAGGCAATAAAAATCTGGTTTGGCAACTTTCTTATTCAAATCTTGCTTCTCCCCCTGATTTTGAAAATAACTATACCTATAATGGAACAGTTTACTATAACGGAGATGCTATCTATACCGAGGATCTGGAAGGCAAATGGGAGTCCTCGGGAAGTGGGGCTTTCAAAACCCTGACCCTCTCTCTGGGCTATCAAATCGTATCCAATTTCCATATGGGAATCTCTTTGAATTATCTGGATACCAATTATAAAGAAACCTTTAAGGATAGTGGAAATATTACCAATTCCTTGGGCGAGTCCTATGTTTTTTCTTCCAGTTCCACAAGAAAGTATGATTTCAGTGATTTCTATTTTGACCTTGGTTTCCTTTACAAAACAGAATTTTTTTCCTTTGGGGGTGTCTGGCATTCTGGTTTTAAAGCCAGTGGAAAACTGAAAGGTAGCAATGAAGACCTGGTTTCTGGAAGAGAGGACTACAGCTATGATGTGGATGTGGAATGGCCCTCTGGTTATGGATTTGGAGTTGCAGTCCGTCCCATTAAAAGTTTGACCTTTGCCCTGGATTATTCCAAGTCCAACTGGAAAGATGGAAAAATTACCTTCACTGATTTTGATGAAACCACCTATTTCCCCTATCTTTTTTATGATAGACAGTTCAATACCTCCTCTTTAAGGTTTGGGATGGAATATGTGCTTTTTGTAAAGGAAAATGTGGTGGTGCCTTTAAGGGCTGGTTATTTTCAAGAGGATAGGATTGCTGCCTGGTTTGTGGGTGGAGAAAAACCAAAGGTGGATGGCTTTACCCTGGGTTCTGGAGTTACTTTAAAGAATTTCCAAATTGATTTTGCTTTTGTAAGAACAGAAGGAAAAGAGAGTGCTACAGGTTCCTATGATGGTTTTGACGAGTATGGAACCTATTATACTGGAACCTATGATGCAAGCATAAAGGATACTCAGGATCGCTTTATCCTTTCCTTCATTTATAAGTTTTAAATTAATTTCTTGGGATTTTAATGAGGGGGTTTTATGCCCCCTCTTTTTTTATGTTTTCAAAAATTTTAAAAGTTGTAAAAACAATCAGAGGTCCATAAAAGATTCCAAGTCCTCCCAGAAAAGCCACTCCACCTAAAATGGAAATAAATATAAAGAGAGTATTAACTTTAAATTTTCTCGAGACAAGGAAAGGTCTTATAAAATTATCCAGAGTTGAAACCAGGATGAGGCACCAGAAAAATAGGATTATCCCTGATTTAAAATTTCCTGTAAAAATTAAATAGAGGGAAAGGGGTGCCCAGACCAGAGAAGAGCCACCTACAGGAATAAAGGAAAAGATAAAAATTAAGGCTCCAAAAAATAAGGGTACAGGGACATTAAAAATAAAGAATCCTAAAAGGGCAAGGGCTGTCTGAATTATAGAAGTTAAAAATATTCCATAAAAAATTGCCTTTATAAGTTTTTCCAGGTCTTCTAAAAGGTTTTCATTTGTTTCCCGGGAAAAGGGTATAATCCCAGAGAGGAGCTTTTTGAAAAAAATTTTATATTTAAGAAAAGAGTAAAAGAAAATTACAGTAAAAAAGAGGTGGAAAAAGAACATAAAAAGATTTTTGAAAAGTTTTTGTAAAAGGCTTGAAATCTTTGAAGCAAAAAAATTTGTAACTTCTCCTAAGGAAATCCCAAAGGTATCCAGTATTTTTTTTGCCTCCTGATAGTATTTTTCCATCTGGCTTCCATTTTTTCCAATCTGTTTTAAAATCTCTGGTGTAAAGGAATAAATTTCAACTGAAAGTTTTGTAATAAAAAAAGTAATCGGGAGCAGAATTATCAAAACAAAAATGAGGGTGGCGAGCAAAATTCCCCAGTTTTCTCTCCTAAATTTTAGGGAAAAATAATTGCTTAAAGGATTAA
>JBBFMJ010000227.1:0-3452 GCA_037478515.1 Thermoanaerobaculia bacterium | reverse complement strand
AGTATTAAAGAGAGGTATTGAAAAGGAAGAAGAGAGGATTGAAAAAATTTCCAGGGAAATTGGAATAGCGGCACTGAAGGTTTTTATGCTCAAATTTGGGAGGGAGAAGGTAATTTCCTTTGATTTTGAAGAGGCATTAAACTTTGATGGTGATACAGGACCATATCTGCAATATGCAACTGTAAGAATAAATTCCCTTTTTAAAAAACTAAAAGAGGAAGAAAAAGAACTAAAAGTGTTTTATCCCCTAAAGGACTTGCCAGAAGACCTCTGGGGTTATCTAATGCTCTGTGAAAACTTTGATTTGAAAATTGAAAAGGCAATTAAGAATTTAGACCCTTCCATTTTTGTCTATTATCTTATTGACATTGCCAAAAATTTTCACATTTTTTATACAAACCACCCTTTTTTAAAAGAAGAAAATAAGGAAATCTATAACAAGCGATTATTTATTTTATACCAATTTCAGAAAACATTAAAGAAAGGGCTTGAAATTTTAAATATTCCTATCCCTGAAAAGATGTAATTTTTGAAGATTATTGGGGCAAACCAATCAAATCAAGCGGCAGCTCATCAAAGCTATAATGACAACCTACATTAGTTATATAGTCCAGCAAATCTTTATATTCAGTTTTTTTAAACCATTCACTTAAAAGATAAACATACTCAACTTTTAAATTTAAAGGCGAAACAAGTTTAATATATTGCTTTTTTTAAAATCACAGGTTTGAAGTTTTTCGTCCACTGATCCCCCTACTTCTTGATATTTAATCTCAATTATAAACAAAGTTTCCTTTATTATTACAATTATTGCATCATCAGGAATGAGTCGTTTTGATATTTTTTCTCTCCAATTAATGCCTTTCTGTTCTAAAAATTTATAAAATTGGTATTTCTTAAACCAAAAGGCCACTAATTTATTATTAAAATAAACCTCAGTGCCTGCCTTACCCTGTACTTTTTTTAAACTGTAGCCTTTTATCTTTTTTAAAAGTTCCAATAAATCTACTTTTTTCTCAAAATATAAGCCAGTTTTAGTCCTCCCACCACCTTTTCCACCTTTTTTCAATGGATCTCTTCGATAATTTGCATTTCTGATTGCAATTCCTTTATTGCATTGCCAATCCTCTTGGTAGCTATATCAAAGTACGATTTTTCAAGTTCACATCCTACAAATTTTCTATTTAATCTTAAAGCAACTATACCAGTAGTGCAACTTCCAAAAAATGGATCAAAAATAAAGTCATGACGCTTTGTGCTTGCAAGAATTATCCTTTCGAGTAATTTTTCTGGTTTCTGTGTGGGGTGCTTTCCAAAAATTTTTTCTTCCTTGCTGGGAGCAGGAATTGTCCAAACAGTTTTCATTTGTTTCCCTTTATTTAGATTTCGCATAAGCTCATAATTAAAAAAATGCTTTGATTTAGAATTTTTTGCTGCCCAGATGATTGTCTCAGTTGAATGCGTGAAATACCTGCAAGAAATATTAGGTGGTGGATTTGGCTTTTCCCAAGTAATATCATTAAGAATTTTCATTTTTAATTGCTGCATTGCAAACCCCACAGAATATATCACATGATGTGTTCCAGTTACCCATATTGTTCCATTTTGTTTTAATAATCTTTGACAATATGATAACCATTTTAAATTAAAGAGGTGATTTTCTTCTACCCCTTTAGATTTATCCCATAAACCTTTATCTACCAAAGCAACTTTTCCTGCATAACAAGTTATGCCCCCATTTGAAAGAAAATATGGAGGATCGGCAAAAATCATATCAAAAATTCCATCAGGATAAATTTTTGCCAATTCATCCATAAAATAAATGCAATCCGTTTGAAATAACCAAATACCATACTTATCATTAGCAAACTTTTTTTCAAAATTTTTTATTTCAAAAGAAATTTGATTATCCTTCATTTTTAAGTTTCCATAATAATTTATTGCAGACCATGATAATATTATAGCAAATTTTCTTTTGATTATCTTTAAATAAAAAATGTAAAATATAGGTATGAAAATACCTGTTTATTTAGATTATAATGCCACAACCCCTGTGGATCAAAGGGTTTTAGATGAAATGCTCCCCTATTTTTCAAAGGAATTTGGAAATCCTTCCTCTTCCCATCTCTATGGTGAAAGGGCAAGGCAGGCAGTTTTTGAGGCAAGACAAAAGATTGCCCAATGTCTTGGACTAGAATCCTTAAATATATTTTTTACTTCCTGTGCCACAGAATCCAATAATATAGTCCTCTTTGGAACTGCCTTTGGTTTTAAAGAAAAAGGAAACCATATAATTTCCCAGAAAACAGAACACCCTTCTGTCCTGGAACCCTTGAAGGAATTGCAGAGGTTGGGATATAAAGTTACCCTTTTAAATGTGGATTCCTTCGGTCTGATAGACCCTGATGATTTAAAAAGAGCCATCACTCCAGAGACAATTTTAATTTCCATAATGCATGCTAATAATGAAACAGGGACCCTTCAGCCCATAGAAGAAATTGGAAAAATTTCCAAGGAATACAATGTTTTATTTCATACCGATGCCAGCCAATCCTTAGGTAAAGAAATTTTGGATTTAAAAGAAATTCCCTTTGATTTTTTAACTTTTTCTGCCCATAAATTATACGGGCCCAAGGGAATAGGGCTTCTGATTGTAAAGGATGAAAAATTACAAAGTAAAATAAGGCCTTCCTCTTACGGTGGTGGGCAGGAAAGGAATTTAAAACCAGGGACTTTAAATGTCCCTTCCATTGTGGGAATGGCAAAGGCAATTGAAATTTCAAAGGAAAATATGGAAAGGGAGCAAAAAATATTGAGTGAACTTTCCACCTTTTTCCTGGATTATTTAAAGGATAAAATAAAAAATATTAAGTTAAATGGACACCCCGAAAGACGGCTAAAAGGAACCCTTAATTTGTCTGTAAAGGGAATTGATGGAAATATGCTTGTTCAAAATGTAAGGGAAGTATGCTTTTCCACTGGTTCTGCCTGCCACAGCGGGGAAAAGTTCCTGTCCTATGTCCTGGAGGCAATGGGAATAGAGGAAGATTTGGCACTGGGAGCATTAAGGTTTTCCTTTGGAAGATTTACAACAAAAGAAGAGGTTCAATTTTCAGCAGAAAAGGTATCAGAAGGAATATTAAACCTTCTTAAATAAAAAAATATCCAGGAGGGGGTTCCTGGATATTTGGGGGGTTATATCTTATAGGAGGCTGTATGAAGTTTTCATATATTATTACGAAAACCCTTTTAAAAGTGTTTATTTTTAAAAATATGCTATAATTTAAAAGGAGATATTTATGCTAAAAGCAAAAGGACCCCTCTTTAAAGGCACATTGAAATATATAAAGGAAAGGTTTGGAGAAGATAAACTCAAAGAAGTCATAGAAAAAGTTCCAGAAGAAGTAAAAAATTTTCTTCAAAAACCCATCCTGGACTCTGCTTTTTACCCT
>JBBFMJ010000226.1:0-3469 GCA_037478515.1 Thermoanaerobaculia bacterium | reverse complement strand
CTCCGGAAACTTAAAAATGTTCGAAGGAAAATTAAAAGATGCCCTGGAAGATTTTAGAAAGTGCCTTGAAATATTTGAAAAAGAAAGGGATGATTTCCATAAAGCCCTTGTTATAAGGAGTATGCTCTTCCCCCTTAATTTTAAACTTGAATTTGGGGAAGCCTTTTCTCTTTCTCTGGAAGCTTTAAGAATTTTTAGAGACCACGGGGCAAAAAGAGAAATGCTCTATCTCTGGAACAATATTGGACTGATTTATTTGAAAAAACACAGGATAGAAAGAGCAGAAAATATTTTTAAAATCTTACTTAAAAAATTGCCATCCAATGATCCATATTATGCCCTTATATATCATAATTCCTTACTTGTAAAAATGAGCAAAAAAGAATATCAAGAAATCCTATTAAGCATTGAGGAATTCCAAAAAATGGCAAGAAATGCAGACCTTAAGGTTGAAATTGGAAGGTCCTACATTATAGAAGGGGAAACCTATATTTTTTTGAAGGATTTTCCAAAGGCAATAAAATCATTAAAAAAAGCCAGCAAATTTCTCAGAGGCAATTTATTTTCCTTTGATGAAGCATATATAAATATAGGATTAGCGAAAGCTTACTTTGAACAAAAAAATTATGAAAAAGCTTTCATCTATTTAAAAAAAGCATACAATTTTTATTCCTCAGAGGGATTTGTAGAAGAAATTGAGCAATCCCTTTCTCTCTGGGAAAAAGGAATTAAGGACAGGAAAAAAAATATTGAAAGCCTTTCCAATACAATTTATTCCAAATTATTTAACCTCTACCATTTTGGGATTTATTATTTGGAAAGCACATAACAACATGCTTTTTAAAGGAAATAATTACAATAATTTAAAAAAGCACTTGCATTTGAACAGTTTTTAAAATAAAATATATCTTGGAATTAACATCCTGGGAGGTTGTTTTATGTATTATCAAAGGGTTTTATCAGGAATCTCAGGCCTTGATGAAGTTTTAAAAGGTGGATTTATACCAAACCGCTTTTATTTAATTAGAGGAAAGAGTGGAACGGGTAAATCTACGCTGGGATTATATTTTTTATTGGAAGGAATAAAAAGCAAAGAAAAGGTACTTTACATAACTTTGGAAGAATCAGAAACAAAAATAAGAAAAAATGCAGAGCTAAAAGGAATTGACTTGAATGGAATTGAGTTTTTGGATATATCACCTACTTCCGAGTATTTTGCAAAGGTACAGGCATATGATATATTTTCTTCTGTGGAGGTGGAAAGGGAGCCACTAACAAAAGCCATAGTAGAAAAGGTAAAATCATTAAACCCAAAAAGAATTTTTTTGGATTCCATAACACAATTCAAGCTTTTATGCTCTGATACTTACCAGTGCAGAAAAATGATCCTGTCTTTTTTAAGGTTTTTAACAGAGGCAAATGCTACAGTACTATTTACTTCAGAAATAAGCAAGCAAATTTCTGATGATGATTTAATATTTATAAGTGATGGGGTATTAAAATTGGATTATGATGGAAAGCTTAGAACCATCCAAATTGAAAAATTTCGTGGCTCTGGTTATAGCAATGGGCTCCATTCCTTAAAAATTTCAGATAAAGGAATAGAAGTCTTCCCTAAAATATATTACATGGGAAGGAAAATAGAATATAAAAAAGAAATACTCTCTTCAGGTATATCTGAAATTGATAATACTTTAGGTGGAGGAATTGAAAAGGGAACAATAAATATAATTACTGGGCCCTCTGGAACGGGGAAAACAACCTTATCCTTATGCTTTCTCAGAGAAGCTGCCCTTCAAGGAAAAAAAGTATTTTTCTATTCCTTTGATGAGGACCTTGAATTTATTTTAGAAAGATGTAAAGCAATAAACATGGATTTAAATGGTGTAAAAGATAATTTAATACTTTTTAAAATTCCTCCTTCTTTATACACCATTGAAGAATTTTTCTACATTTTAAAAAATGATATAGAGAAATATAAACCTGAAATTATTGCATTAGATTCAATTCCTTCCTTGCAAAACTCTTTCTTAAAAAGTATAGATAAAATAGAATTATCCTTGCTGACTAAAAATTTAAAAAACTTTGGAATTTCTTTAATCATTATAAATGAAACAGAATTGGAACCTGGTCAAATTAAATTGCCGGAGGATGAGATAACCTTCCTTGCAGATAATATAATCTTTTTGCACCATATTATAATAGAGGGACAGATAAAGAAAATCTTTGGTCTTTTAAAGAAAAGGTTATCGGATTTCGACAAGAGTTTGAGGGAATTTGAAATTACAAAAGATGGAATTAAAATAGGTAGCCCGCTGAAAAACTTTAAAGGATTTTCCTTAGGCATACCTGAAATAACAAAAAATTTATAAGGAATAAAAATAATGAAAAAAATTTTAATTGGAATTAAGCATAAAGAAAATCAAAAACTTTTAAAAGGTCTTTTGAAAAAGGATTTTAAGATTGAGACCATAGAAAAATTTGATTTTAAAAAAATTGATTTTGACCTGATAATATTGGATGGACAATATTTAAAGGAATTTAAAAAAGAGATAATAAAAATTAAAAAATCTGTTTATCCTTTATTCTTGCCTCTTCTTCTTCTAACTTCAAGAAAAGATTTAAAAATTTCCCAGAAAAATTTGTGGAAGGTTGTAGATGATTTAATAACTTTACCCACTGAAAAAATTGAATTGGAATGCAGAATAAAAAACCTTTTAATGGCAAGGAATTTATCTCTGAAATTAAAAGAAATTCTGACTTCAAATATCAGGGCAATTTTGTACAGTATTGGAGATGGAGTAATTTCCACTGATAAAGAAGGTAAAGTCCAATTGATGAACTCTGTTGCAGAAAGTTTAACTGGATGGAAGGAAGAAGAAGCCCGAGGGAAGCATCTTGATGATATTTTTAAAATAGTAAATGAATATACAAGAAAAAAAGCAGAAAACCCTATAAAAAGGGTTTTAAAAGAAGGAGTTATAGTAGGGCTTGCAAACCACTCTATCCTAATTTCAAAAGATGGAAGAGAAATTCCCATTGCAGATGCTGGATCGCCTGTCTTGGATTATGAGGGAAAAATAATTGGTGCTGTATTTGTATTCAGAGACCAAACAAAAGAAAGAAACCTTCAAAAAGAAATTGAAGAAGCAAAAAAATTTTCAGAAGGCATTCTTGAAACCATGAGAGAACCTCTGCTGGTTTTAAATGATAAACTTGAAATAGTATATGCAAATAAAGCATTTTATAATATCTTTAAAATAAAAGAAGATATTTTAGGAGAAAAAATTTATAATATTGGAAATAAGGAATGGGACATCCCAGAACTCAAAAAATTACTTGAAGAAACTGAGTTAAATCTGCATTATATAAACCCTAATAATTTTAGTAACTTTAAAGAGTTGTTTAAAGAGTTAATAAATCAACTAACCCAGCTTCGGTGAATACCGAAGCTTTTTTATTTTTTGTC
>JBBFMJ010000225.1:0-3553 GCA_037478515.1 Thermoanaerobaculia bacterium | reverse complement strand
AGAATGCTTTCTGTAAAGAAAGTTGTGCCCATCCATCTTTCCCCAAAGTTTTTGGGGCAAGAAAATCTGATCTTTGAGGAAGTAAAAAATTCCTTTAATAAATGATATAATAATTTTATGGATATTCCTGCTTATGTTAGAAAGAAAGTAGAGGAATTGAGGAAAAAAATTGAGTATCATGAGTATCTTTATTATGTCTTAAACAAACCAGAGATAACCGATGAAGAATTTGATAATTTGATGAAGGAACTTCAGCAATGGGAGAAAAAGTATCCTGAGCTTATAACACCTGACTCACCAACACAAAGAGTTGGAGGAAAACCCCTTGAAAGTTTTGAAAAGGTTAGCCATACAATTCCAATGCTTTCCCTGGAAAATGCCTATTCCTTTGAGGAACTTAAAGAATGGGAAGAGAGGGCAGAGAGGATCCTTCCAGGGGAAAGGTGGACCTATGTGGCAGAACTCAAAATTGATGGTCTTTCTGTTTCCCTGATTTATGAAAAGGGAATCCTGAAAAGGGGTGCCACCAGGGGCGATGGAATGGTTGGGGAAGATGTGACCCAGAATATTAAAACCATTAAAGTTATCCCTTTAAGATTGAAAGAAAATTTAAAATACTTAGAGGTGAGGGGGGAGGTCTATATGCCTTGGGAGGCATTTACAAAGTTAAATAAAGAAAAGGAGGAGGAAGGGGAACCCCTCTTTGCAAATCCAAGGAATGCTGCCTCTGGCTCACTACGGCTTTTGGACCCCAGGATTACAGCAAAAAGAGGGCTTAAGGCATATTTTTATAACATTGTTTTTATGGATGGAGGGGTTCCAGAGACCCAGAAAGATGCTTTGATAAAACTTAAAGAGCTGGGTTTTCCCACAAATCCCCTTTGGGCTCATTTGAAAAATTTAAAAGAAGTTCAAGATTTTATTGAAAGTGTAAAGGAAAAAAGGTTTGAGATGGACTGTGAAAGTGATGGGATGGTGGTAAAAATAAATGAAAGGAAAATACAGGAGCGCCTGGGCTCCACTGCAAAATTTCCACGATGGTGTGTTGCCTATAAGTACCCTTCAGAGGCAAAGGAGACAAAGGTAAAAGATATTATAATTCAAATTGGAAGGACTGGGACTGCAACCCCTGTGGCAATCCTGGAACCAGTTCAAATTAAGGGTTCAACAGTCCAGAGGGCAACCCTTCACAATTATGAGGATTTAAAGAGAAAGGATATAAGGGTAGGAGATACTGTTTTGGTGGAAAAAGGAGGGGATGTAATTCCAAAGGTGGTGGGGGTGGTGCTGGAAAAAAGACCTAAGGATTTAAAGCCCTTCCAGATGCCAGAGAATTGCCCTGAATGTGGTGGAAAACTTGTAAGGATTGGAGATGAAGTTGCCTTTCGCTGCACAAATCCATCCTGCCCTGCCATTGCTCAGGAATCAATAATACACTGGGCAAAGAGGAATGCTTTAAATATTGAAGGGCTTGGGGAAAAATCAGTGGCACAGCTCTTTGAAAAGGGACTTTTAAAGGACATTGTCTCAATTTATAAATTAAAAAAGGAAGACCTTGTAGGGCTTCCCTTATGGGGTGAGAAAAAAGCACAAAATTTAATGGAGCAGATTGAAAGGTCTAAAAGGGCACCACTTTCAAGATTTATTTTTGGCCTTGGAATAAGGTATGTGGGGGAAAAGGCAGCCAGAACCATTGCCAGTTATGTAAAAACCCTGGATAAATTTATGAAACTTACAAAGGAAGAGCTTTTAACTTTACCAGAGATAGGTGAAGTGATGGCTGAATCCATAATTTCTTTTATAAATAGTCCTGAAGTGATAAAACTTATTGAAGAGTTAAAGGAGCTTGGGGTACAGCCCTATTTTGAAGAGGAGGAAGAAAAAAAAGGACCCCTCTCGGGCTTGACTTTTCTTATTACAGGAAAGCTCCCAAATATTTCCAGGGAAGAGGCAAAGGGTATTATTGAAAAAAATGGTGGAAAGATTTTAAGTGGTGTCTCAAAAAATTTAAATTATCTTATTGTGGGCGAAGACCCTGGCTCAAAACTTAAAAAAGCCAAGGAATTAAATATTAAGATAATTAGTTGGGAAGATTTTTTAAAATTATTAGAAAAGGGAGGATAAATTTATGGATTTGCCAGCAAGGGTAACGATTTACAATACCGTATTTCCAGAACTAAACACCAAGAGCGGGGAGCTGATTGCCATTGCACCGGAAAATTATTATGAAGTCCATGTTCAATTTAGAGAAAAAAGGCATATAGTTTTGCTTCCCATAGCCCAGACAGTCCTGATTTTTGAAGACCCTCTACTGGATGTTAAAGCTGATTTTGAGATAGAGAGATGAAAAAGAGAATTGGGATACTGACCGGTGGGGGTGACTGCCCTGGCCTTAATGCTGTTATCAGGGGTTTTTATAAGGCAGGGACCTCTAATTTTGGATTTGAAATAATTGGGATACTGGATGGTTTTGAAGGACTGATATTTAATAAGACAATGCCCCTTACAAGGGATAAGATCAAAGGAATCCTGACAAGGGGCGGGACAATTTTAGGAACAACAAATAGATCAAATCCATTTGAATGTGCAGTTCAGCTTCCGAATGGAAAAATTGAAAAAAGGGATTATTCTGAAAAATGTGTTCAAAATTTTAATAATTTAGGGCTGGATGGACTCCTGGTGACTGGCGGAGATGGAACCATGACCATTGCCCATAAACTCTATGAAAAGGGAATCCCTTTTGTAGGTGTCCCCAAGACCATTGACAATGATTTAGATGCCACGGAATTTACCTTTGGTTTTATGACTGCTGTGGACACAGTTACAGAATGTATAGATAAATTGCATTCCACAGCAGAAAGCCATCAGAGGATTATGATTGTGGAAGTTATGGGAAGGGATGCTGGCTGGATTGCCCTTTATGCTGGAATTGCAGGTGGGGCAGATGTAATCCTTATACCAGAGATCCCCTTTGATTTAGACAAAATACTTCAAAAAATAAAGGAAAGACAGGAGAGTGGCTCCAATTTCTCAATAATCTGTATTGCAGAGGGGGCAACCTTTAAAGGTGGAGAAAAGACATACCTTTTCAGAGATACCTTAACGGGGACAAAACGGTTGGGGGGAATTGCAGACCGCCTTGCAATGATGCTGAGACAAAATACAGAACTGGAGGTGAGGTCTACAGTTTTGGGGCATATTCAAAGAGGTGGAACTCCAAATGCCTTTGACAGAGTACTGGCTACCAGATTTGCAGTAAAAGCAGCAGAACTTGTGGAAGAAGGGAAATGGGACCATATGGTTGCCTTAAAGGGTGATAAGATTGTAGCAATTCCTGTCTTGGATGCCATAGATAAGCAAAAATTTGTAAGCCCCAAATCCCAGCTGGTCCAGCAAGCCCGCCTTCTGGGCATTTCTTTCGGGGATTAGCAGTTCTAAATTTTATATTTTTTTAAATTTCTTTTAAATTAAAATAATCTGGATAAATTTTTATTATTTTTTTAATTACTGGGAAAATTAAGGCAACTGCAGGGTCATGGACAGATGTTTTTTC
>JBBFMJ010000224.1:0-3578 GCA_037478515.1 Thermoanaerobaculia bacterium | reverse complement strand
AAAGGAAGAGCCTTCAAAGGAAGGGGATCCCTTCGACCCTTATTTCCATGAAGCCCTTTCCAGTGAAAAATCAAAGGGGGTGGATAAGCCTACAATTTTAAAGGTATTCCAGAAGGGATATTTTTTGTATGACCGCCTTTTAAGGCCAACCCTTGTACATATTGCACTACCAGAGGAAGGAGGAGAAGATGCCCAAAATTCTGGGAATTGATTTAGGTACCACCAATTCCTGTGCTGCCGTGGTGGATTTAGGTGAGCCAAAGGTAATACCAAACAGGGAAGGTTCCAGGACCACTCCTTCCATAGTTGCCTTTACCCCCGACGGGGAAAGGTTGGTGGGAAATATTGCAAAGAGGCAGATGATCACCAATCCAGCAAATACCATAGTGGGGGTCAAGAGATTGATTGGAAGGAAATTTTCTTCCCAGGAAATTCAAAGTACAAAAAAATACCTTTCCTATGAAATTGTACCTGCTGAAAATGATGATATAAGGATAAAAACCCACAATCTTTTGCTCAGTCCTGAAGAAATCTCCTCTTATATTTTAAGGGAAATAAAGAATTTCAGTGAGACCTTCCTTGGAGAGGAGATAACCCAGGCAATAATAACAGTTCCTGCACATTTTAATGACTCTCAAAGGCAGGCAACCAAGGATGCAGGTAGAATTGCAGGGCTTGAAGTTTTAAGGATCATAAATGAGCCCACTGCTGCTTCCCTTGCCTATGGGCTGGATAAAAGTGATGTACATACCATAGCAGTTTATGACCTTGGTGGAGGAACCTTTGATATTTCCATACTTCAGGTGGGTTCTGGTGTCTTTGAAGTCAAATCCACTTCCGGGGATACCTTTTTGGGTGGAGAAGACTTTGATAACAGGATAGTTCAATGGCTCCTGGAAGAGTTTTATAAAGAAAAAAAGATTGATTTAACCAAGGACCTGATGGCACTTCAAAGATTGAAGGAAGCAGCAGAAAAGGCAAAATGTGAGCTTTCTTATCAGGAAGAGGTGGAAATAAACCTGCCCTTCCTGGCTATGGATGGCTCCACTCCTCTTCATCTTGTCAAGAAACTTTCCAGGCAATTTTTTGAGGATCTGGTAATTGAAATTATAAAGAAAACAGAGATTCCTATAAGGGATGCTCTGGATGAGGCATCTTTAAGGCCAGAGCAAATTGATGTAGTCCTTTTAGTGGGAGGTCAAACCAGAACTCCAAAAGTCCAGGAATTTGTTTCAAAAATATTTAATAAAATCCCTTCCAGAGAAATAAACCCAGATGAAGTGGTGGCAATTGGAGCAGCCATTCAGGGAGGGGTTTTGCAGGGAGAGGTAAAGGATATTGTCCTTCTGGATGTAACACCTTTGAGTTTGGGTATTGAGACCAGGGGAGGACTTTTCACCAGAATTATAGAAAGGAATGCCACAATTCCAACAAAAAGGTCTCAAATTTTTACCACTGTTTCTGATAATCAAACAGTGGTGGAAATCCATGTCCTCCAGGGGGAAAGGGAAATGGCAAAGGATAATAAATCCTTAGGAAGGTTCCAGCTTGTAGGGATACCTGCAGCCCCCAGAGGGGTTCCGCAGATTGAAGTTACCTTTGCCATAGATGCCAGCGGGATTGTGCAGGTCTCAGCCAAGGATCTGGCAACAGGTAAAGAGCAGTCCATACAGATAAATCCTGCTTCTGGCCTTTCTAAAAATGAAATTGAAGAAATTATTAAAAAGAGTGAAGAGTATGCCCGGGAAGATGCCTTAAGGAGGGAAATAAAGGAGCTTCAAAATAAGATTGAAGCATTGCTTTATACCAACACCAAGGTATTTCAGGAATTTAAAAATCTCTTAAATGTAGAAGAGAGGCAGAAGATTGAAGAGATTTTAAAGGATGTAAAATCCAAAACCACCTCCAATTCCAGAACCACTCTTCAGGAGTGTCTTACCTCATTAAAAGTGGTTTCCCAGATGCTGACCTCTGTTATGCTTTATAAACCTGCCTCGGGTATAACCGGAGGACCCATAGATGGCTCGTAAGGACTACTATAAAATCCTTGGTGTCTCCAGGGATGCCACTCAGGAGGAGATAAAAAAAGCATACAGGCAGGCAGCCTTAAAATACCATCCAGACAGAAACCCAGGGGATAAAGAAGCAGAGGAAAAGTTTAAAGAAGCAGCAGAGGCATATGCTGTTTTATCAGACCCTGAAAAAAGGGCAAGGTATGACAGATATGGAGATGAGTCCTTCACCATGGAGGACTTTTCCACTTTTGACCCTTCCATTTTTTCCCCTTTTGCTGATATTTTGGGGGATTTTTTTGGATTTGGAGATTTTTTTGGAACCAGGAGCAGGAGGAAAAAAAATTATCCTCAAAAGGGAAGGGATTTAAGATATGATCTGGAAATTACCTTTATGGAAGCAGTTAAGGGTGCTACCAAAACAATTGAATTAACCAAACTGGAAAGTTGTAATTTTTGTGGAGGAACGGGAAGGCCCCCTGGTTCTAAAGCAGAGTCCTGTGGAACCTGCAAAGGACAGGGCTCCATAATCTATAGCCAGGGATTTTTGACCATTTCCAGGACCTGTCCCAATTGTGGAGGGGCTGGAAAGGTCTATAAGGATGTCTGTTCCAAGTGCCATGGAAGAGGGAGGATTGAAAAAGAGAAAAAAATAGAGGTAAATATTCCAGCAGGAATTCAGGATGGGACTGCCCTTCGCCTCTCTGGAGAAGGAGAGGGGGGTTTAAATAATGGTCCCCCTGGGGATCTTTACATTGTGGTTTCAGTCCTGGAAGATAAAATTTTTAAAAGAAAAAACAATGACATACATATTGAGGTTTCAATCCCTATGACCCTGGCTGCTTTAGGTGGAGAGGTGGAAATCCCAACCTTAGAAGGAAAGGAAAAACTTTCCATACCCCAAGGTGTCCAGCCAGGGGAGGTTATCAGGTTAAAGGGGAGGGGAGTTCAGGATTTAAGAAGCAGTACAAAAGGGGATTTTTTTGTGCATATAAAAGTGGAGATTCCAAAAAAACTTACCAGAGAACAGAAAAAATTGCTACAGAAACTCCATGAAGAACTTTCCAAAGAAAAATCAATCTTTGATAAAGCAAAGGACCTTTTTTCTTAAATAATTTTGAATTATTTTTAAATTTTTCTTAAAGATTTGGTTGTAAAAAAATTTTTTAAATGATAAAATAATCCTATGAAAATAGAGACAAAGATTAAAACTTTCCATGATATTGTGCGAATTTTAAGAGAAAATCCTGAGTGGATGGAGGAGATGAGAAGATTAATTTTGACTGATGAAATTATGAATTTCCCTAAAGAATTTGATAAATTTAAAGATGAAGAATTCAAGCCTTTAAAAAAGCAGGTTAATAAAATAGAAAATGATGTGGAAGTTTTAAAAGAAGATGTAAAAGTAATAAAGGAAGATGTAAAAATTTTAAAAGAAGATGTAAAAGTTTTAAAAGAAGACGTTAAAAAACTAAAAGATGATGTAGGAAATTTAAAGGGGGAAAGTTTTGAAAGGAAAGTGAGAGAAAAAGCACCTGCCTATTTTGGAAAACTGATTAAGAAATG
>JBBFMJ010000223.1:0-3606 GCA_037478515.1 Thermoanaerobaculia bacterium | reverse complement strand
TTTTTTTGTCATTAGTATTTACTAATTATATTCTAAGAAAAGGGCTTTTTTCAACTTTTCCTATTGCGGTTTTGGGCAAATAAAATTCCCCTTGACAGGGGCATTTTTTTATGGTAAATAAGAATTATGAAGAAAAACATTGGGGTTGGTTTTCTTCAAAAAATCTTCAAGGAGGAGGTCTGTATGAAAAAAAGAGTTTTGCTTACGGGGGGGGAGGTTATTAGGTCTTATTTTTTTAATTTCTTTAAATCTTTTCCCCTGTGGTAATGCACCACAAACAAATCTTGGAAATTACCAGATCCCAATAATTCAATCAACTCCACCAGTCCTTATGACCCCAAACAATCCATTTCTTCCAAACCCACAGACCTTACAGGAAGGACTCCCTATATCTTATGTCAACACAAGGGCAGGGAATTTGACATTTAAATTTAAACTTTATCCAGAACTTGAAATTGTCTATGATTCAAGGCATTCTCTTTTTATGACAGATGAAACAATTGCACTCCACAAAAATACCAAGACAGCACTTTTAAGGACTTCAGATGGTTATGAGATTTACTATGAAAGGGACAAAAATCCTGGAAGCGAAAATGCAAATGGACAAAGATATATAAGAATTTCTGATTTTTCAGATGATTATGGAGATATGTGGGTAAAAGATTCAGAAATAAAGGTTGAAAGAAGGGCTGGTGGGATGAGGTGTTACATAGAGGATAAGCGTTTGAAAGAAACAGGGACGGAGAAGTATTTTGTACTTCAAAAGATAGAAGGCCTAACAGATAAGGTTCAATATTTATTTAATGAAGAAGGGAAAATTTTAGAAATTTTACCAGACCAAGGACCTGGAATTGAATTTAATTATACAGGAAATTTAATAGAAATAGGGCTATATGGAAAAGAACCGGGGTATATCCTTGAAATAAATGAGGAAGAAAATCCCTTAAATTTAACTTTGAATATGCAAATCCCATCAGCGCACTCCTCAGAGCCAATCCAAAACACAAATTATCAATTAACTTATAATTTTACCTACTGGCCTAATGGGAAACTGAGGAAAGTAGAAGACAATTTAGGAAGAAAATACATAGAAGCATATTACTTTTCAGATGGGAAGGTCTCAACATTGACAACACAAGGAGGGACATACAATTATAATTATACAAGCAATGAGACGACAATAACCTTTACAGAAAATCAAAATTTAAGACAAAGCCCAATATTGCTAAAAGTAACATATCAGGGAAACATTGTAACAAAAATAGATCCTCTGGGTTATTTTGAAATATTCACCTACAACAATTTAGGTGATTTAATAAAATATCAGGACAAAAATGGGAATATATATCAATATTTTTACATAAATCACAAAAGGACAAAAACAATAGATCCTGAAGGGAATATCTGGGAATGGACATACAATACACAAGGGCAAGTTATACAAGCAAAAGACCCAAAAGGGGCAATAACACAATATTTTTATGATGCAGCAAACAATTTAATAAAGATAATAAACCCAATAGGGGCTATAACTGAATTTACATATGAATTCAGCAACATAAAGACACATAAAGACCCGGGAGGGCATATAACAAGGTACAATTACGAATATGAAGTAGGACCCACGCCCATAGGGGAGGAGAGGAAAATAACAAAGAAGACAACAATTGACCCGGAGGGTTATCAAACCCAGGAATTTTACACCTATGATGAACTTACAGGACAAAGATTAACCACAAAGATAATAAGGCCAAATGGGGGGATATGGGAATACGCTTATGGGCATTCAGATGGGAAGGTATATCAAAAAGAAGTAAAGGATCCCTACAATAACATAATATCGGGAAATTATGAAAATGCCCCTTGTGGTGGATATTATTTAGTAGAATATGGATACAGGAGGGATGGAAGGTGCGACTGGTGTCCTGAGGCAAACCAGCATAGGTTCTGGTATGGGAAGGACGCACAAACTGGGCTTATAACAAGGACAAGGGATCAAGATGGATATGAGACAGAATACACATATCAAAACATATTGGACAGATGGTATTTAAAAGAGATAAAGAGGTATAGCAAAAAGAATGAAAACTGGACAAATCTTTATTGTGGGCTAAAAGTTCCAAATTGGCAAAGGCCTTCACCTGAAGGAGAAGTACAGATAACAAGATACGAATACAATGCAAGGGGGGATTTGATAAAAGAAATTGATCCACTGGGAAGAGAAGTATGGTATAATTATGATGGAGCAGGAAATATGATAGAGAAGAGATTTCCAAATGGCTACTCAAACACATACACCTATGACAATTTAAATCGTTTAGTAAAAATAGAATACCCAAATGGGACAGAAGATGTATTTTCCTATGACAGTTTAGGGAACTTAACCTATGCAATGGGGCAGGACTCAGGTATATTTTACACATATGATTTAATCTCAAGGGTTGTACAAGCAGAGCAGGTTTACATAGACAGGTCTGATATAATTGAATACCAATATGATATAGAAAACTTAAGGCAGATGATGAAATATGGGGACAAAATCTGGACATATAGTTATGATGCAAATCATAGGACGAGGTACATAACAAATCCAGAAGGTTTGGTAGAAGAGATAAAATATGCTGGCTGTTGCAATCAAATAGAGGAGGTAGTGCATTCAAATGGTTCAAAGACAGTTTACCAGTATGACATAGCAGAGAGGATAACAGATGTTTATAACTTAAAACCAGACAACAGCATAATAAAATCATTCAATTATCAAAGGGATGTAAACGGATTTGTAACGGATGTATTGAGGGAAGATCAAATTTGGGATCAGCATTATTTTTATGACAATCGCTTACAACTTCAGGGTGTAATATATGGAGATGGGAATACGGAAATTTATAGTTATGATGGAAGGGGAAATCGGCTTTCAATTGAAGAAAATGGGCAGTTGAGAGAAGAATACCAATACAACATTGCAGATGAGATAACGCAAAGGCAGATTCATATGGATGGGGTAAGGACGGAGTATTACAATTATGAATACCAAAATGATCCTGATATTTTAATGAAATTTAAAATGAATTACACAAGATTTGATCCATTTCCACCGGCATGGAGGACAGAACATAAAGAAGAACAGGCATTTGATTACAGAGAAAAGATGGCAAATTTTTACAAAGAGACAAAGACATACAGGGGCGGAAACTTATGGCTTACAAGCACATTAAATTCAAATTTTTTATATTTACCAGATGGACTTGGGAGGGTAGGGAAGAAGGCATATAGTGCATTTAAGGTAGGGGAAGAACTTCCAGCAACAGGAGTGAGGACAGCAAAAGATGTTTTTTATTTAAATGATTTTTATGATTTATTATATGAAAAGATGGATTCAGTGACAAGCTCAGGCGGAAATCCTCCAGAATATTTTCAAAGTGAAAAATATTACACAATGGGACCGGGGATTGATTTTCCACTGGTAATGAATTACAGAGTAGAAGAGCAGCAGGGCAGAACCACAGAAGCATATCCACCTTTCACCCTTCACGCTTCACGTTCCACGACCAACTACTTCTATTTCCTCAATGGCCACGGCGATGTCACCTATTTTTCCGATGCAAA
>JBBFMJ010000222.1:0-3631 GCA_037478515.1 Thermoanaerobaculia bacterium | reverse complement strand
TGCTATATTTTTTTACTCTTTCAGAAGCAATTTCTTTTGCAATTTCTTCTGCAATTTCTAAAAGTTTAAATACTTTTTCATTTTTAATTTTTGGAAAAATTTTATTTCCCCTTTTTTCACCTTCTACAATTTCTAAATCCACCAGGCCAGAAAAAGCCCTTGAGATATTTACAGGATTTTCATTTAAAAGGGAAGCAAATTCGCACTGGCAGATATTTTTTTCCTTTAAAATTTTTAAAATTTTAATCCTTAAAGGGCTTGAAAGTGCTTTAAAGATCTCAGAAATTAAAATCTCTTCACTTTCCATTTTATTTTTCCTTAAAATGGTTTTTAAAAATCTGCAGAAGCTCCTCTGGAGAATGGACAATCCCCTGAGATACAAGCTTCCCATCAATTGCAATTCCCGGGACAGACCACATCCCCAGTTCCATCATCCTTGGGAGTCCTTCAACTTTTAAAACTTCAATTTGCTCTAAATTTAATTTTTCTTTTGCAACCAAAGCATTTTCATAAAGTTTTTTACATTTAGGACAACCTGGACCTAAAACTTCAACTTTCATATCTCCTCCTTAAAATTTAAAATCCCCCTTAAATTCCCCCTTTTTAAAAGGGGGATTGTGATGGATTTTTTTAAAATTAAAATAATAAGCCATATAAAAAACCAGTTATGGTTGACATAACTATAACAAGTCCAAAGTATGTAAATGCCTTTTTTCTACCCATAAAAGATGTTATGACAATCATATTTGGAAGGGAAAGGGCAGGACCTGCCAGAAGAAGTGTAAGGGCTGGACCTTTACCCATCCCAAGGCCTAAAAGCCCTTGGAGAATTGGGATTTCAGTTAGGGTTGCAAAATACATCAATGCGCCAAAGACAGAAGCAAATAAATTTGAAAATATTGAATTTCCACCTAAAAGTTTTTCAATTATATTTGCAGGTATAACTCCACTACTTTCACCCGGAACGCCAAATAGAAAACCAGAAACCAAAACTCCCCCAATTAAAAGCGGAAAAATCATTTTTACAAAACTAAAGGTCTCTTGAACCCATCCAATCCTTTCATCCTTTTCAATCCAAGAAAATATTGTATAGAGGAGTAAAATAAGAAAAAGGCCAGCAAGGTACCAGTGAATTGAATAGATAAAATTAAAAAAACCAACTTCTTTTCCTGGCTTTCCCCAGGTTGCAAAGATTAAAATTAAAATCAAGGAAATAAAAAATATAATATCTTTTATGGGTTTTCTCTTTGGTGGATCTAAATTTTCCATAGCAAATCCAGTCCTTTCTATCTCACTTTTTTCCCTTCCAAAGATAAAAGACATAATAAGCCCAATTATAAAGGCAAATCCCACAGCCCCTATAATCCTTGCAAGCCCAAGTTCAAGCCCCAATACTCTTGCAGTCAAAACCATTGCAAGGATATTTATTGCAGGGCCTGAATAGAGAAATGCAGTAGCAGGTCCAATTCCAGCCCCTTTTTTCCATATTCCACCAAATAAAGGCAAAACCGTGCAGGAGCAGACAGCCAGGATTGAACCGGATAAAGAGGCAATTGTATAAGATAAAAATTTAGGCGCATCAGGACCTAAATATTTCATTATTTCCCCTTTATTTACAAAAAAGGAAATAGCACCTGCAATAAAAAAAGCAGGTACCAGGCAAAATAAAACATGCTCCCTTGCATAAATTTTAAGCATTTGAAAGGAAGAGACAATTGCCTTTTGGAAAGATAATTTTTCTACAGGCATAAAATATGCACACAAAAATATCAAAACCAAAAGAATTAATTTCTGGTATTCCTTCATTCAATCTCCTTTCTTTATTACACAATTACGCAATAAGTTAATATTATATTATTTTTGTAGCAGTGTCAAGTAATTTTAAAAATGTATTAAAAATTTTCAATGTAATTGTTTATGAATTCATATAGATACCAGTTTTTTAGAAAAAAATATTTTTATTTAGATTTAATTTCCCATCTATGAAGGGGTCTGAAGCCACCTATATCTTTTATCTCTGATTCCACCCTAAAATTTAAACATTTTTTCCAGTAATCATAGGCAAAACCATCAAAAGAATGGGCTGCCACATCCAGAAAGTAATTTCCTTCTGTAAGGGATAGGGGGTTTAAAACAAAAGAAATACAGCCATCTTCAATTTCTGAATTTACCTCAAAATTATCTATCCCGGTATTTGTTCCATAAACAAAATCCCCAGTATCTTTGGAAAAAGCAATTCCAAAGACCAGATCCCTTTCCTTCATTTTATTTTTAAATATTATTTTAATTTCTAATTTTCCTTCTGATTTAAAAACACCCTCCTTCTCTCTATCCCCTTCAAGATATACTTTTTCAATTAAAACCCTCCTGTCCCCATATCTTAAAACTTCTTCCTTTTCCATATCCTTCAGCAAAATACTGGATTTGTAATCATTTATAACTTCGGCAGGAGTACCAATTTTTTTTACCTTCCCCTTTTCCAGATGGCAAACCCTGTGGCATAAATTTGAAACCAGGGACAAGTCATGGGATACAAAGACAATGGTTTTTCCTTTCAACTGTAATTCTTTAATCTTTGCTATGCATTTTTTTTGAAAGTGTTCATCCCCCACTGCCAGAACCTCATCCACTAAAAGTATAGGAGCATTTACAAAAGCTGCAATTGCAAAACCAAGGCGTGCATACATACCTGATGAATAAATTTTTACAGGTTCTTTTATAAAATCGCCAATTTCAGAAAATTCCACTATAGTTGGTAACAGTTCTCTAATTTCCTTTTTTTTAAGACCTAAAATTATCCCATTTATAATTACATTTTCTTCCCCTGAGATTTCAGGATGAAAACCTGCGCCAAGCTCAATTAAAGCAGCAGTCCTTCCGCTTACAAAAACTTCTCCTCTGGTGGGCTTTAAAATGTTTGCAAAAAGCTTTAAAATTGTGGACTTCCCTGCCCCATTTTCACCAATTATTCCAAATGTTTCCCCTTTATAAATTTCTAAATTTACATTTTCCAGGGCTGAAAAGGTTCTGGACTCCTTAAAAGTTTTAATCAATTCACCTTTTAAAATTGCACCCTTTAAAGATTGCCATCTAAAACTGCTCTTTTTAAAAATTTTGGATACATTTTTTAAAGAAAGTACAATTTCGTTCATACTCTTTCAACTATCTCTTCCTTATATTTTTTAAAGATTATTAAGTATAGGATGGCAAAAATTAAAATTACAGCCAGAATATACAAAAAACTCTTATAGCCAGGGAGTTTTCCATAAAATAAAGGATACTGCCAGAGGCGCATAAGATGGGTTAAAGGGTTCAGGAGTATTATTTTTTTAAGTATGGAAGCAGGTATCATTTCTATGCTGTAAATTATAGGGGTTGCAAAAAATAAAAAATGCAGTATGTTTGAAAGAAGATCCTTTAGATCCTTAAAAAAGACCCCCAGCATTCCAATCAAAATTGAAAGAAAGAGCAGGAAAAAAAGTTGAAAGAAAAAGGAGATGAAAAAGAAAAGAAAGGATACTTTAAGATGGTCTGTGAAAAGGAGGGCTAAAATTATAATGGGAAATGCAAAAAGAAAATGCAAACCCTGTGCCAGAACTTTAACTATGGGGATAATCTCTAAGGGGAAAAA
>JBBFMJ010000221.1:0-3640 GCA_037478515.1 Thermoanaerobaculia bacterium | reverse complement strand
ATCTTTTGAGCCAGAAATATTTAAATCCTTTTCCAGAGCAACTTTATCAATAATAAAAAAACTGTTATTTTAAAATTTGACTTAAAATTAAATAAAATGTAGAATTTTATAAATTATGAAAAAACCCGAACTGGAAGAATTGCTTAAAATGGAAGGGCTTCAAATTGCCCTCGGGCTTGCAAATTCTATGGGTGCAAACCTGTACCTGGTCGGGGGAACTATAAGAAATTTAATTTTAAAAAGAAAAATTCAGGATATAGATTTGATAATTGATGTAAAGGGTGAAAAATATGCTCACTGCCTTGCTTCAAGATTAAAGAGCAAATTGATAATATTGGGAAAGGAAAAATTTCAAACCTATAGAATTCCCTGCGGAAACTTTTATCTGGATATATGGGACCTGAAAGGGGAACCTTTAAGAGAAGACCTCTGGAGGAGGGATTTTACAATAAATGCAATTGCAATGCATCTTCAAAGTGGGGAATGGATAGATCCTACCTGTGGCTTTTCTGATTTAAAAAATAAAATAATCCGATGGGTTAACCCTTCTGTCTTTGAAGAAGATCCTTTAAGGATTTTAAGGGCTTTCAGATTTCTGGTACAGCTTAAAAATTTCTCCATTGAAGAAGGAACTTTGAAGGGAATTGTCTCTTCTTCCCATTTAATTGGAAAGGTTGCCCCTGAAAGGGTTCTTTATGAAATGGATCTAATCTTTTCCCAGAAAGACCTTCAAAGAATTCTCCTTTTGATGGATGAGGCAAAAATTTTGTATTTCCTATTTCCAGAAGTGCATAATCTAAAAAATGTAGATCAGAATTTTTACCATCCCGACAATGCTTTTGAACATACCTTAAACTCTCTTTTTCATAAAGATGGAGCCCTTCAATGGCTTTATAAAAACCTTGAAAAATTTAAAAAACTTTCACCAGAGGAAGAACTGGATTTAAGTTATGCAATTTTATTTCACGACATTGGAAAATTTTCCACACGAACAGAAAAGGGAGGCAGGATACACTTCTATGGGCATGAAAAGGTGGGAGAAGGTATGGCAAGGGATATACTCTTTAGATTTAAGTTTTCAAATGTTAGAAAAGAAAGGATTTGCAACCTTATAAGAAACCATATGAAACCTTTGATGATAATATTAAATGGATGCTCAGAGAAGGCAATCAGGCACTTTATATATTCCACAGGAGAAAATTTGAGGGCCCAGATGGGCTTGTTTTTGTGTGATTTTTTGAGCAAAAACCTTGAAGATGAAAAACCCTTTGATTTCATAAAAAGGGTATGGGAAATATACAGAAAAGAAGGTAAAAGAATTCAAAAACCAAAAAAGATAGTGAGTGGAGAAGAAGTTATGAAAATTTTTAATCTACCTCCATCCGAGGAGGTAGGGAAAATTCTAAAGGCAGTTTTAAGAAAGCAAATTTCAGGGGAAATAAAGAATAAAAGAGAGGCACTGAAATATTTAAAGGAACTAAAAGAAAAAAAATGTAATAACTAAAGGATACTTCATAAATTTATAAACTTCTATGTTATAATTAAAAAATGGCAAGTTGTAAAGGTTGCGGAAACCCTATTCCTTCAGGGGCAAAGGTTTGTCCTGTCTGTGGTCTGGAAATTCCAAGAGCACAGATGTTTTCTATAGGAGAAATCTTTGATGAAAAATATGAAATATTGAGTTTTTTAGGGGCTGGGGGGATGGGAGAAATTTATAAAGTAAAACATATTCATCTGGAAGATACAAGGGTAATTAAAATAATGAGGCAGGCATTTGCACAGGAAGAGCAGGATTTGAAAAGGTTCCTCTTAGAAGCCAAGATTGCTACCAAACTCCACCATCCCCATGTAGCCATATTATATGATTTTTCTCAATACAAAACAGGGCTTTTTTATATGGTTTGGGAATATATCCCTGGTTTTGACCTTTCCCATATACTTAAAAAATGTGGAAAGATGCCCCCGGGAATTGCTATATATTTTATGTCCCAGGCACTGGATGGGCTTGGATTTATACATAAAAATGGAATAGTCCATAGAGATATATCCCCTGAAAATTTAATGATTTACAGGGATCAATTTGGTGATTATAAGTTAAAAATCATTGATCTGGGAATTGCCAAGACCACTGGACTGGTGGACCAGCACCTGACCCAGACAGGGATGTTTTTAGGGAAACTTAAATATTGCTCCCCGGAACAGGTTGGGGCTCTGGAAGAAGGGGAAAAGATAGATGGAAGAACAGATATCTATTCCATTGCCCTGGTCCTATATGAAATGATTTCTGGAAAATCAGCCATCTATTCCACAACCCCCTATGGCTATATACATAAACATATAACCCAGATCCCTGATCCATTAAACCTTCCAGAACTTAGCGAAGAGGAAAATAAAAAGTTAAATGAAGTAATTTTCAAAGCTCTGGAAAAAAATAGAAAAAACAGATTTCAAACAGCCGAACATTTCAAAGAGGAATTGTTATTCCTGCCCATAAAGGAACCAGAGCAGGAAGATTTGCATAATTATTTAAAACCCCTTTTTATTAAAGAAGAGAAAGAAGAAAGGCCAACCATTATAACTCCTCCAAAACCACCAGAAAAGGTTGAAAAGGAAGAAAAGGAAACAATTCTAAAAACTGAAAAGACCTTAGAACAAAAAGAGACAATTCTGGCAACTGAAAAGACCCTGGAAGAGAAAAAAACAATTCTGAAAGAGGAAAAAACCCTATACACTCCTCCCAAACCTCAGCCAATACCAGAAAAGAGAGAGGTTAAACCACCTGTTGAATTAAAAGAAGCCCCACCATTAAAAGAGAAGAAAAAAAATTTAAAACCCTTTATCTTTGGCTCTCTCTCCATTTTTTTAGTCCTGATACTGGCTTTTTTATTGATAAAAGTTAAGGGAAAAGAAGCTCCTGATTTATCAAAGGAAAAAGAAACTACTGAAGAAACTCAAAAAATACCAGAAATGGAAAAAAAGTCAGATGTTGTAAATAATCTTGGGTTTTTAAAGCTCCATACCCTCCCCTATGGAAAAATAAAAAATTTAGCCAACATAAAGGGAGAAGAAATAGTTTTGAAAGACAAAATTACTCCTCTTTTCCTTTCCTTGCCTGAAGGAAAGTATAAGGTAGTTTTAGAGTTAGGAAATACAAATCAAACTATGACCATTAATTTTGAAGTTGAAAAAGGCAAAATTCTGGAGATAATCAAACCAGCACCGAACCACATATATGAAAAAGTTCTGGATAATCTTTTTTAGTTTTCTGTTTTCCTTAAATTTATATTCTTCCTGGGAAAAGGACTATCTTCTGGGTTTTAAAAAATTTGAAAAAAAGGAATATATAGAAGCAATAAAACTCTTTGAAAAAGCAATAAGAGAAAAACCAAACTCCTGTGATAAATGCATAAGGGAAGGGATGTTCTTTTATGATTACTATCCCCACTTTTACCTAGCAAAATGCTACCTTGCTTTAGAAGATAATGAAAATTTTCAAAGGTCCATAGATTTTTTAAAAAAAGAAGGGAAAATGGATGTGGAAAGTATTACTTTGAATATATACCAAAACCTTCAGTTTTGCCAAGGGTGGAAAGAAGATTTAAAAGGTATGGAATACCTGTATCCTCTTTTAAAGAAGAAC